>LVAZ01000027.1 GCA_001603055.1 Victivallales bacterium Lenti_02 | reverse complement strand
CCTTCTGCTGGCGGCCGGCTGCGGCCGCCAGCAGGCCACGGGGGACGGCGGGCCGCGGCTCGGCTACGTCAAGTCCCCCCTGGCGGCGCCGCTCTATGCCGCCGAACCCGGGGCCTTCGCCCCGGTCGAGTTCGGCTCCGGCGGCGACATCGGCTACGCCCTGCTGGCGGGCGACATCGCGGCGGGGCTGGTCGAACCGGCCAAGGCGGCGGCGCTGTTCAAGCTGTCGGACAACCTGCGCGCCGCAGGCGCCATCACCTTTCCCTACGGCACCACGCTGGTCCTGCGCGGCCATCTCGCGCTGCGGCTGGGGGAACTCGACGGCCGCGCCGTGGCCGTGCGCGATCCGCGCTGCGGACTGCTCCGCCAATTCCAGGCGGACGCCGAAAGGCTGGGCGTCGAGACCGGCAGCATGCGGTTTCTCCCCATGCCCCTCGACAGCATGGTGCCGGCGCTCGAAGCCGGCAAGGCGGACGCCATCCTCACGCGGGGCGGGCACGCGCTGGTGGCCGTCGCCGCCGGGCACAAGGTGCTCTACCAGAGCTGGGAAACCGTCGGCGCCGACGAATGCTGCCCGCAGATCCTGGCGCAGGTCGAGCTGGTTCTGGTGATGCGCAACGACCTTGACGAAGCCTCGCGGCACGCTTTGACCGGGGCGCTGGAAACCGCCGGCAGCCTGCCGCCCCAGGCTGTCCGCCGACTCGTCGGCGAGCGCACGGGCATCCCCGAGTCCACGCTCGAATCCTTTCCCCTGCCCGCCTTCGCCGCCCTTTCCCCCGAACAGCAGATCGAGCTGACAGGCAAGGCGAATATCGAACCCGCTGGCACTTCCGGCCACCGGCACGGTCACAAGCATGGCCACGAGTGCGGGCCGACGTGCAATCACGAGTAACCAGGAGCAGGCAAGGTGGGCAATTCTTCCCATAGGCGATGGACGGCTTGGCTGTGGCTGGCCGCCCGCGAGGTCGGCGCTTTCCTGAAGGCGTCCTTCGGCAGCCTGTTCTCCGTGGAGTTCGCGACCGTGCTGCTGCCTTTGCTGACGCTCTGGGAGCTGGCGCCGCGCCTGGGCTGGGTGCCGCGCACCCTGATCCCCCCGCTGTCGAGCGTCGCGGTTGCCGCCTGGCACATGTTTCGGCACATGGGGCTGCTCGGCCATGTGGGCATCAGCCTGGGCCGGTTCGCCCTGGGCATGGGCGTCGCGCTGGCGACGGCGCTGCCGCTCGGCATCCTCATGGGCTGGAACCTGTTTTTCCGCAAGCACGCGCTGCCGCTGTTCCAGTTGCTGGCGCCGGTTCCTCCCCCCGCCTGGGTGCCGATCACCATCGTCGCCCTCGGGGTGGGGCTGCCAATGCAGATCTATCTCATCTTTCTGGGTGCCTTCTACCCGATTCTGTTCAACACCTACCAGGGGGTGAAGGACACCGATCCGCGCTATCTCGCCTCGGCCCGGGTCTTCGGCGCCAGCGAGTGGACGCTCGTGCGGCATGTGTACCTCCCCCACGCGCTGGGCGCCGCCGTCATGGGCGTGAAAATCGGCATCGCCCTCGGCCTGGTCATGCTGGTCATCGCCGAAATGCACGGGGGGCGCGCCGGCCTGGGCTACCTCCTGCTGGAAACCAAGGAATACTTCCAGATCGACCGCATGATCGTCTGCATGGCTCTGCTCGGCGCCATCGGCTGGCTGTTCATCGAAGTCATGAAGTACCTGGAAGCGAAACTCGCCCTGTGGCGGGTCGGGAGATAGACGGTGATCGAAACCCGGAACATCACCAAGTTCTTTTCCGCCGTCAACGCGGACGGCTCGGCGGACGGCATCACCGCCGTGCTCTCCGTGTCGCTCTCGATTCCGGATGGCCGGTTCGTGTCCCTGCTCGGCCCGAGCGGCTGCGGCAAGTCCACCTTCCTCGAAATCCTGGCCGGTCTGCAAGCCCCGACCGAGGGCGAGGTGTGGATCAATGGCCGCCAGGTCCTCGAACCCCTGCCCGCCTCGCGCAGGGAGATGGAGGCCTACCGGCGGAAATACCGCTTTCTGTCGCCCATCGCCAACAGCCTGTTCCGCGACAAGCCCAAGCACGACATCGCCATGATTTTCCAGGACTACGCGGTCTTTCCCTGGATGACCGCCATGCAGAACGTGCTCTTCACGCTGAAACTGCGAGGGGTGCCGCGGAGGGACCGTCCGGGACTGGCCCGGCACTACCTGGCGCGGGTCGGTCTCGGCGGGGCCGAAAGCAAGTACCCGAGCCAGCTCTCCGGCGGCATGCGCCAGCGGCTCGCCATCGCCCGCGCGCTCTCGGTCGAGCCCTCGATCATCCTGATGGACGAGCCCTTCGCCGCCGTGGACACCCAGACGCGCGAACGGCTCCAGGAGGACCTCCTTGAACTGTGGCAAGGCACCGGCAAAACGGTCGTCCTGGTCACCCACGATCTGGACGAAGCCGTCTATCTTTCCGACGAGATCATCGTGTTCTCGCCCCTGCCGGGGACGGTCCGCAACCGCATCCCCGTGGACGTGCCGCGCCCCCGGCGGCGCGACGATCCTGTCCTGCGCGAGGTGCGCGAGCGCATCGCCGCCATCTACCGTTACGACCAGGAACACGCCGACCTGGACGGCGGCATCTGAGGACCCATCCATGAGCACCGCACAACCCGCCAGCAATCCGCCGCCCGCCGCCTTCCGCGGCCGGGTCCACGACGACATCACCCAGGTCATCGGCGCCACCCCCCTGGTCCGCCTGCGGCAGATCACCGATGGATGCCTCGCCCAGGTGGTGGTCAAGCTCGAGTCCTTCAACCCCATGAACAGCGTGAAATGCCGCATCGGCGCGGCCATGATCGCGGCCGCCGAGCGCGACGGCCGCCTGAAGCCCGGCATGACGGTCATCGAGCCCACCTCGGGCAACACCGGCATCGGCCTGGCCTTCGCCTGCGCCGCCAAGGGCTACCGACTCATTCTCACCATGCCCGAAACCATGACCATCGAGCGCCGCAAACTGGTCAAAATGCTCGGGGCCGAGCTGGTGCTGACCCCCGGACCGCTGGGCATGCGCGGGTCGGTGGACAAGGCCAGGGAGCTGCTGCGGACGATTCCCGGCAGCTTCATGCCCCTGCAGTTCGACAACCCGGCCAATCCCCAGGTCCACCGCGAAACCACGGCCGAGGAAATCTGGGCCGACACGCAGGGCCAGGTCGACGCATTCGTCGCCGGCATCGGCACCGGCGGCACCATCACCGGCGTCGGCGAGGTGCTCAAGGCCCGCAAGCCGTCGGTGCGCATCATCGGAGTCGAGCCCGACGCCTCGCCGGTGCTCTCGGGCGGCCGGCCCGGCCCGCACCGCATCCAGGGCATCGGCGCGGGCTTTGTGCCCGCCGTCCTCAACCGCAAGATACTCGACGAGGTCATCCGCGTGCCCGACGCCGACGCCTTCCACACCGCGCGCAAGGTGGCCTGCCAGGAGGGTATCCTCTGCGGCATCTCCTGCGGCGCGGCCGCCTGGGCCGCCCTGCAAGTAGCCCGGCGCGAGGACATGCGCGGCAAGCTCGTCGTCGTCATGTTCCCCGACTCCGGCGAGCGCTATATCACGACGCCCCTGTCGGACACCGGCTCCTGAACCCCCCGGGAACCACCTCAAAACAACCTGGAAAGCAACCATGCCCTCCCGCCGTAGTCAAGACAAAACGCCATGGCATCCGAAACCGGCACAATGGACATGACGACACACCAGACAATCCCGCCGACATGGGCCGCGCTGGCCCTGGTGCTGCTCGCGCTGTGCGCCCTGCCGGTCCGGGCGGCCGACGATCCCTTTGCCGACCTCAATCTGGCGCCGCTGTCCCTCGCGGCACCGCCCGAAACCGTGCCGGGGTGGCTGGACAACCTGCTGGTGCGCCGGGAAATATACCTCCTGGGAGGCGGGTTCCGCGAACCCGGGACCGAGGGCGAGCGGGACGGCTTCTCCAGGCTCTCCCTGGGCTTCGAGCTGCAAAAGCGGTTTGCCAGCCCCACCCGCACCCTGGCCTCGGTCAATTATCAGGGCCGGCTGGTGTACCGCGACCGGGTTCCGGACATGGCGGCGGACCACATGGGGCGGGAGGCGGACCGCTGGAAGTACGAGACCCACAACGCCTATGCGGACTTTTACAACCTCATCGGCGCTCCCGGGCGGCTGAACCTGCGGACCGGCTACTTCTACCAGCCCTTCGGGCTCAACCAGCAGACCGACACCCACGGCACCATTCTTCAGTTGCTGAACGACACCGTCTTCGGGGCCGAACGCGACTGGCAGGCCACCATCTACGGCAATCTCGACGAGCATTTCGACTACACGTTCGGCTATCTGGCCGGCAGCGGCCCCGAGCATGAACTCAAGGGCCAGGCCGGCCTGGTCGTCGCGCGCCTGGCCCTGAACAACCAGTGGCTCTTCGAGCATGGCCTCGAGGGCGGCATCAGCTTTGCGGCCGGCGAGCGCGTCGACCGCCATGCGGTCATGCGCAGCCACTCCGTCCATCATGCCACCGGCGGCGGGCCCGTGGTCGGCGGCTGGCGGCTGGGCGCCGATCTGCGGCGGCGCTTCGACACCGCCGGCGGGCCGCTGACCCTGACCGTCGAAACCGCCGCCGGCGAAGACGAGAACGACGCTCTCTATGCCGCCCTGGGCCAGGCGGACTGGCTGCACCCCGGCCGACGCTGGGGCGCGGCCCTGCAGTACCGGCACTTCCAGCAGGATGTGGGAGCAGGCGGCAGGGACTACAACGAAACCGGGGCCAGCGCCGTCATCACCCATTACTTCCAGAACGACGTGGGCAACGCCGCGCTGCACTGGCTCGCCCTGGCCGTCGAGCGCAGGCTCCGCCACACCGGCGAACCCGAGCATACCGTCCTCATCCTGCAGTATTACCGGTACTGGTGACAAACGGCGCGCGCGTTCCGCCTCTCCGGAAAGAAGGCTGACTCACATGAAAACACAACCCCTTCGCACAACGGTCCTGGCCATGGTCGCCCTGGCGGCGGCCATGCTGGCACCGACGGCCCGCGCCGCCATCGGCTGCACCCTCAGCAACCCGGCGCGCGACCTCAAGACGCTCTATCCCGACATGACCTCCTACCGCGAGGATGTCAGGGAAATGCCCCGGCTTCCGAACGGGCGCGAGCTGTACGCGAAGCTCCAGCAGCGGGTCGGCAGCGACCTGGACCCGGTGTACGAGGCCTTCGACACGCCGTACACCCTCTACTCGGTGTTTCGCGGCGAGGAACGCATCGGCTATGTGCATGGCGTGAATGTGCCCGGCCGCGGCGGCGTCATCCAGGTCTTCGTCGCGCTCGACCCGGAAACGGCTGGCATCTCCCGCATGTTCTTCCAGCGGCTGGAGAGCCCGGGCGGGCGCGCCCTGCGCGCCCGCGAGGCCCGGGAGCAGTTTGCCGGCCTCACGCTTGCCGACTTCTACCGCCACGACTATTTCTCGGTGGCCTCGCCGGGCCATGCGGCCGACCGGGTGGGCCAGCTCCGCCCGCCCGCAGGTCTGCCCGAAGCGGCCCAGCCGGACTGGGAGGCCACGCTGCGCGGGCTCCGCAAAAATCTCATCCTCCTCGACATGTTCATCTTCGACCAGCGCCACGAACCGTTTTTCGAGCGCGCCCGCGAGGCGCTGGACAATCTGAACAAATGATTTTCCGCACCAAGGAGACAGCAAAATGACGGCAAAACCAAACCACTCTCTCCCGCTGTCGGCCGCCCTCGCGGCGCTGATGGCCGCCCTGTTTCTTGCCGCCGGCTGCGGCGACCGCAACCCTGCGGAGGCCGATGCCGGGAAACACTTCGGCGAACCCTTCACCGGCGCCGAAACGGTTGCCATCGGCCGACTGCTCGAAGCCCCCGACGCCTTCAACCGCCGCCCGGTCCGCGTCGCCGGGCAGATCGAGCGCCAATGCCCGGCCTCCGGCTGCTGGCTGGTGCTCCGCGACAGTCAGGGGAATTCCCTCCGGGTCGAGCTGGGCGACACCCTGCCCAAGCTGCCCAAAAACATCGGCAACGCGGCCGAAGTGGAGGGCGAACTGATTCGCCACGGTGCCAATCTGGTGTTCATCGGCACCCGCGTCACCTTCCGGAAAACGCCGGGGGACGTCCAATGACCTACACCGCGTTTGCCTGGAAAAACCTCAAGCGGCGCCCGGTTCGCACCCTGCTGACCGCGGGCGGCGTCGCCCTGGCCGTTGCCGTGGCGGTGAGCCTGGGCGGCTTCAACCTCGGCTACAAGCAGGCCATCTTCAGCAGCATCGAGCAGCTCGGCTTCCAGGTGATGGTCATGGCCAAGGGCTGCCCCTACGAGGCCGCCACCATGATGCTGAAGGGCGGCACCGGCCTCCTCTATCTGCCCGAAAACGCCTATCACCAAATCCGCAGCGATCCCGACGTCGAGGAAATCACCCCCATTTTCATCGGCATCGCCGAAAAGGAGGCCGGGGGCATCGACGAAGAGACCAGCGGCAGCGCCTTCACCATCCTCTCGGGGGTGGACGTGCCTTCGTTCCGGGTCATGAAGCCCTGGCTTTCCTTCGCGGCCGGCCCGGGGTTCGACGGTGGCCGCTGGTTCTCCGAAGACGCGGCCGACGAGATCGTCATGGGCTTCGAAGTGGCCGAATACGAGCAGCGCAAGGTCGGCGACACCTTCTACGCCTCCATCGCCGCCGCCGGCGCGGCCGAAGCCCGGATGCACGAATTCCGGGTGGTCGGCGTGCTGGCCCGCAGCGGATCGCAGGACGACGGCACGGTGTTCCTGCCGCTGCGCACCGCCCAGCGTCTGTTCGGGCGCGCCGACGAACTCACCATCATCGGCATCAAGCTGCGCGAGTTCAACGCCGCGCGGATGCGCGAATTCGAGGGCCGCTGGATGAGCATCCCCGAGGTGCAGGTGGTCAGCCTGGAGCAGGTGAAGGGTGCCCTGGTCTCGCTGGTGGGCACGGCGCAGACGATGGTCGCGGCCGTGGCCGTGATCGCCGTGGTGGTGGCCGTGATCGGCGTCGTCAATGCCATTCTGATGAGCGTCTACGAGCGGATCGGCGAGATCGGCATCATGAAGGCGGTCGGGGCGACGCGACGGCAAGTGTTCCGTCTGGTCTGGACCGAAACTCTCCTGGTCTGTCTGCTCGGGGGCATTTCCGGCTGCATCCTGGCAACCCTGGGTTCCGGGGCCACCGACATCGCCCTGCGCCGAGTCCTCGACATCGGCGTCACCCAGAGACTGGTCAGCATCACCACGCCGCTGATTGCCGGCGCCATCCTGGGCGCCACCCTGCTGGGGCTGCTGGCCGGCATCTGGCCCGCCTGCCGCGCCGCCGGCCTGCGACCGGTGGAAGCCATCCGGACCAACGAATAGGAGTCATCCCGCCATGAGCGGACCACCCATTATTTCTGGCCGAGGACTGTGCCGCCACTACCGCCGCGGCAGCGAGACGGTGCGCGCCCTCGACGGCGTGGACATCGACGTGCAGGCAGGCGAGTCCGTCTGCGTGCTGGGGCCGTCCGGCTCCGGCAAGACCACCCTCATCAATCTGCTCTCCGCCCTCGATGCACCCACCGCCGGAAGCCTGGTCATCGACGGTCGCCGTGTCGACGGTCTGGCCGAGCCGGAGCTGGTGCAAATCCGGCGCGGCACCCTGGGCTACGTGTTCCAGCAGTTCCACCTGCTCCCAACCCTCACCGTGGCCGAAAATGTCGCCCTGCCCCTGCTCTTCCTGGGCCGGCGCGCGGACCCGGAGGTGCTGGGCCGCGTGCTGCGGGCAGTCGGCCTCGAAGATCGCGCCACCCATCTGCCCAAGGAACTGTCCGGCGGCCAGATGCAGCGGGTGGCCATCGGCCGCGCGCTGGTGGTGCAGCCGCGGGTGCTGATTGCCGACGAACCGACCGGCAACCTGGACCGCCACACGGGCGAGACGATCTTCGACCTGTTCCTGAACGCCGTCCGGGACGAAGGTCTGGCACTGGTGGTGACCACCCACAACCTGGCCCTGGCCGAACGCTGCGACCGCACCGTGACGCTGGAGGACGGCCGGGTCACCGCGAGCACGACGCGCCTCAAAAGCGCCGCGGAGACGGCGGCGCCTCTCCCGCCAACCGACAGCCCCACCAAGTAGGGATATGCAGCCGAACATGGGTATCGAACTCTCCACACTCCTGGCCCAGGCAGGCACCCGGCGCGATTCCGCCACCGGTGCCATCTCGACCCCCATCTACCAGACCGCCTCCTTCGCCCATCCGGGCCTCGGCCAAAGCACCGGCTTCGACTATTCCCGGACCGCGAACCCCACCCGCTCGGCCCTCGAGGAGGCGCTCGCGGCGCTCGACGGCGGCTGCCGGGCCTTCGCCTTCGCCTCCGGGCTCGCGGCGCTCGACGCCGTGATCCGGCTCTTCGCGCCGGGCGACCGCGTGGTCGTCACCGAAGACCTCTACGGCGGCACCTTCCGCCTCTTCGAGAAGGTCTACCGTCCCCTCGGCATCGAAGCGGTCTACGTGGACACCGCCGACACCGAGGCCGTGCGCACCGCCTGCGCGGCGCCGGGAGTCCGCGGCCTGCTGGTCGAGTCGCCCACCAATCCCCTCCTGCGCGTCGCGGACCTGCGCGCCCTGGCCGCCATCGCCCGCGAACGGGGGATTCTCTTCGTCGTTGACAACACCTTCCTGACGGGATGGCTGCAACGGCCGCTCGAACAGGGAGCCGATCTGGTTCTCTACAGCGCCACCAAGTACCTGGCCGGGCACAACGACGTGGTCGCCGGCGCGGTGGTCGCCTCCACCCCGAAGCTGGCCGAGCGGATCGCCTTCCTCCAGAACGGCGCCGGCGCCATCCTCGGACCGATGGACTCGTGGCTGACCCTGCGGGGACTGAAAACCCTGGCGCTGCGGCTGGACAAGCAGCAGCAGAACGCCCTGGAGGTGGCCCGCTGGCTGGAAAAACACCCCCGGGTGCGGCGGGTGCATTTCCCCGGCCTCCCCGGCCATCCCGGCCGCGAGATTCTGGCGCGCGAGCGGACCGGCTTCGGCGCGATGATCGCCTTCGAGGTGGACGACCCGGCACGGGTGCCCGCCATCCTCGCGGGCGTCCGCGTGTTCATCTTCGCCGAAAGCCTCGGCGGGGTGGAGTCCCTCGTCACCTTCCCCGCCGTGCAGACCCATGCCGACATCGACCCGGCCATCCGCCAGCGGCTTGGCATCAACGACCGCCTGCTCCGGCTCTCGATCGGCATCGAGGACGCCGGGGACCTCTGCAAAGATCTCGGGAACGTCCTATGAGCACTCCGCGCGACATCGACACCCGGCTGGCCCATCCGCCCCAGGATCGGGACCCGCGCACCGGCGCCTCCAGTTGCCCCATCTACCAGGTCTCGACCTACCACCAGCCCGACCCCGAGCACCTGGCCCGCTACGACTACGCCCGCAGCGACAACCCCACCCGCGAGGCGCTCGAAGAGGCCGTCGCCAACCTCGAGGGCGGCGCCCGCGGCCTCGCCTTCGCCTCCGGCATGGCGGCTGTCTCGACCGCGTTCATGATCTTCGGAACCGGCGACCATGTGGTGGTGGGCAACGACATCTACGGCGGCACCTTCCGGGTTCTCACCACGATCTTCCGCCGCTGGGGGCTGAACGCGACGCTCGTCGACACCGGCGACCTGGAAGCCGTCCGCGCCGCCATCACTCCCCAAACCAAGGCCATCTACGTCGAGACGCCATCCAATCCCACCCTCCGCATCACCGACCTCGCCGCCGTGGCCGCCCTGGCCCGCGAGCGCGAACTGCTGGCGATCACCGACAACACCTTCATGTCCCCCCTGCTCCAGCGACCGCTCGAACTCGGCTTCGACATCGTCGTCCACAGCGCGACCAAATTCATCGCCGGCCACAGCGACCTCATCGCCGGACTGGCGGTGGCGCGGGACGCGGAAACCGGCCGGCGGCTGCGACAAATCCAGAACAGCATGGGGGCGATTCTCGGCCCCCAGGACGCCTGGCTCACCCTCCGCGGCCTGAAGACCCTGGGCGTCCGCCTCCGCCAGGAGCAGCGGAGCGCCGAAATCCTGGCCCGCTGGCTGGCCGGGCAGCCCGAGGTCGTCCGGGTCTACTACCCCGGTCTCGAAGACCATCCCGGCCACGACATCCATCGCCGCCAGGCGAGCGGCGGGGGCGCGGTGGTGTCGTTCGAGCTGGCCACCAGGGAACTCGCGGTCGGCCTGATGAAAGGGGTCCGGCTTCCCCTGGTCGCGGTCAGCCTGGGCGGAGTGGAGAGCATCCTGTCCTACCCGGCCACCATGTCCCACGCCGCCATGCCGGCCGGGGAGCGCGCCGCCCGGGGCATCACCGACGGACTGCTCCGCCTCTCCGTCGGCCTGGAGGACGTCGCCGACCTCCAAGCCGACCTGCGCCAGGCCCTGGACGCCGCCGCCCGGCCGCAGTGACACGGCCTGCCGTCAGCCGGCGACGACGAGGCGGCGGAAATTGCCGCCGAGGACCGCTTCGGTTTCCCGGTCGTCGAGGTGCTCGAAACGCACCCCCTGGAGAAGCAGGGCCGGGTTGCAGATGGGAAAGTCCGTGCCGAAAAGGAAACGGTCGGGGCCGACCCGGTCGATCCCGGCACGGAGCATGCCCCAGCGGAACAGGCCGCTGCCGGAAAGGTCGAGACAGGCGTTCGGACGGCGGGCGAGGAGGTCGAAGCGGGCCAGAATGCCGTTCCGGCTTTCGGTGGGATGGGCGACGACGACGGGGAGACGCGGGAATGCCGCGCAGAGACGGTCGATCTCGTCCAGGTCGAAGGGATGGATGTTCACCACCATGCCCAAATCCTGGGCCAGGTCGAGAATCTGGCGCATGCCGGGGGTGTCGTAGCTCGTGTAGCCGCTCATGTAGGCGACCAGTTCGCCGATCCAGCGCACCCCGGCGGCGTGCAGGTTCTCCAGGGCGGCGCAGGATTCGTCGGGAAACGCCGGGTGGACGGTGGCCGCCGGGATGTAGGCAGCGCCGAATATCCCGGCCAGGGCCAGCATGTCGCGGTTCAGTTGGTCCACGTCGGCGAAGACCGGTGCCGAAAGCGGGCGGATCGGCGCGCCGCACCACTGGCCGATGCCGGCGCGGCGGAGTTCGGCGGCGAAGGCCTCCGGGGTGTCGGTGCCGGGAAACCACGAGGTGTTGGTGTCCGCCCTCAGAAAAGGATGGACATGGCAGTCGACGACGGGCGGCAGATCGGCAGGCATGAGGGGCTCCGCGCTATTCGAGATCCTTGAGACGGATGTCCTTGAACTCGACCCACATGGGGTTTCCGGCATGCAGTTGGAAGGCGAGAATACCCTCGGTCAGCGCCAGTTCGGGGGCGTCGGTGAAATCCAGGATGAGCCGTCCGTTGAGATAATGCCGGATGTGGTTGCCCTTGGCCACGATCACCACCTCGTTCCATTGGTCGAGCTTGAACAGCTCCGCGAATTCGGCGGCGGTGATCAGGGTTTCCTGCACCTGCTTCTGGCCGTCCGCGCCCCAGATTGCCTTGTCGCCGACCAGGCACATCCGGGCGCGCTTGCCGCCCTCGTCGTAGATGAAGCCGGAGACGTTGGGCAGCTTGTTCTGATTGCGGATTTCGTGCTGGTAGCCGCGCACGCGCCAGCGGTTCGGAGCATCCGGTTTGGCGTCGAGCCGCCGGGAGCGGTACTGGATGCCCGAGTTGTTGGCCGCGTTGCAGCGGAAGGAGAGGCGCAGCTCGAAGTCCTTCATGGTGCCGCCGGTCCAGATCAGGAAGGTGTTGCCCCTGGCGGGATTCTCGGCGGTGGTTTCGCCGCGGATGGCCCCGTCCTGCACCGACCAGAGCTGCGGGTCGCCGTCCCAGCCGGCCAGGTCGGTGCCGTTGAAAAGAACCTTCATCTCCCCGGTCTCCGGCGGCGCCGGCTCGGCGAAAAGCGGCAGGGCGAGGGAAAGGGCGGCGAGCAGGGCGAGGGATTTCGCGATCATCGGGAATACCTTTTGGTACGGGTGGTCCAGTCAGTCCAGGTCGGTCGCGTCGGCCATCACGATGCCGCGCCGTTCCAGGAGGGTGCCTTCGAGACGATATAGCCCGATGTTCGCCTTGCGCAAGCTGATGACCGCCTCGACCTCGTTGATCTGGCTGGCGATCAGGTCGCGCCAGGCCTGGGCGACCAGGAGCGTCGTCGAGGCACCGACCCGGAATTTCTCCTGTTCGGCGGTAAGCGTGTCCTGGCGCAGCTTGCGGGTGGCGGCGGTGGCGAGAATCTGTTCCTGCGCGATGCCGACCTCGACATAGGCGGCGCGGACATCGTACTGGATGATCTGCTCCATGTTCGCCAGGGCCATCTCCATCTGCCGGAGGGTGAGTTCCGCCACCCGGTGCCGGGCCTTTTCCTCGCGCCGTCCCAGCGGGAAATCCAGAGTCAGCCCGGCGGCCGCCTCCCATTCGCGGTCGTCGCCGCGATTGCCGAAGGATTCCGCGTAGCGGGTGCCGCCCAGGCGCACGAAGAGGTCGAGACGGGGCAGCAGGCCATTGCGGGTGCGGACGACTTCCAGCTCGCCCCGGTCCACTTCGAGCCGCGCCTGCCGGAGATCGGCCCGGTTGCGGATGCCGAGCCGGACATGGCTCTCGACGTCGTCGAGTCCAACGTCCGGCTGTTCCGGGCGGTCCAGGAAATGCAGTTCCCGGGTCCACTGGCCGCCGGTCGGATTGGCCAGACGGCGGAAGAGCAGGAGCCGTTTGGCCAGCTCGCCCCGCGCCGCGATGAGCTGCTCGCGCTTTTCCGCCACTTCCGCCTCGCTGGCCGCCAGTTCGAGTTCGGCCAGCTTGCCCACGTTGATCTGCTCGCGGACTTCGCCGATCTGCTGTTCGGCGACGATCAGCGAGCGATGGTAGATTTCGATTTTCTCCCGGGCGAGAACGCATTCCCAATAGGCGAGTTCGACGCTTGCCATGAGGGCCTCGGCGACGCCGCGCAGTTCGTGGCGCGAGATGCGGGTGTCGATGGCGGCCTGGTGCAGACGGGCCAGATTGACGTCCCGTCCCCGGCCGCGGAGCAGGGCCTGCGTGACCCGCACATCCAGACTGGCGGCGCGCTCGTCGTCGCCGTTCGCGGCATAGTCTCCGGCCCCGGCCACGACTGCGGCCGTGGTCCCGGTCGCGAAATAGCGTGACACGCCCGCCTGGGCCTCGAGGGCGTGTCCGTCGCCCGCCCCGGCAAGGTTCTCGGCGGCGGCGCTGGCCGTCAGCCGGGGGTCGAACACGGCCCGCTCGACCTGCTCGTACTCCTTCCGGACCGCCGGTTGCAGGCGCTCGATGCGGAGGGCGACATTGTTCTCCAGGGCCATCATGACGGCTTCGGCGACGGTCAGATCGAGGGTTGCCGTTGCCGGCTGGACTTCCTCGGCCCCGGCCACGGCCAGAGCCAGCAGCGCGCCAAACATGAATTTCGTTTTCGCCATGTTTCCGTTCCCATCTTGGAGGCGCCGTTCCGGTTGCCCTCCGGCTAGTCCTCGACCGGCTTGGCGTTGTTTCGGGACTGGTGCCAGGACTCCATCAGCGAGTAGAGGACGGGCACGAGCAGGAGGGTGATCACGGTGGAGCTGAACATGCCGCCGACCACGGCGCGGGCCATGGGCGCCTGGGCCTCGCCGCCCTCGCCCATCCCCAGAGCCAGGGGGACGAGGGCGAGGGTCGTGGTGAGCGCCGTCATCAGGATCGGGCGGAGCCGCCGCCGCCCCGCCTCGGCAATCGCCTCGTGGAGCGGCATGCCGTCGCGCCGCCGCAGCAGATTGGCCTGGTCCACCAGCAGAATCGCGTTGTTCACCACGATGCCGGCCAGGATGATGCAGCCGATGGCCGACTGCACGTTGAGGGTGGTGTCGGTAAGCAGCAGCATGAGAATGACGCCGATCACGGAAAAGGGCACGGCGAACATGATCACGAAGGGGTCCCGCAGGGATTCGAACTGGCAGGCCATGACCATGTAGACCAGAACCACGGCGAGCGCGAAGCTGAAGAGCAATTCCCGGAAGGCCTTCTGCTGGTCCTCGTAGTCGCCGGAGATGGTGACCGCGAACCCCGGCGGCATGGCGATGTTCTGGAGCTTGGCGCGGATGTCGGCCACCACCGAGCCCATGTCCCGCTCGGCGATGTTGGCCGCCACGGACACGGTCCGCTCCTGGTCCTTGCGCTCGATGATGACCGGGCCGACGGTCGGCATGGTTTCGACCACGTTGCGCATGACCACCGCCTCGCCGTCCTGATTGACGACGGTGAGGTCGAGGACATCGTCGATGGCCATTTTCTCGGCTCCCTTCACCCGCACCCGGATGGGATGCTCGTCGCCGCCCTCCCGGAAATTTCCCGCCTGAGTCCCCGCGAGGACGGTGCGGAGGGTGTCGGCGATCCGCTCGACGGTCAGCTTCATGTCGGCGGCCTTCCGCCGGTCGATGCGGATTTCGCGTTCGGGGGTGCCCAGATCGCGGCTGATCTGGGTATCGGTGACGCCCGGCACCTCCTCGGCGAGACGGCTGATCTGGGTGGAGAGGTAATTCGCGCTGTCGAAGTCATGTCCGCGCACGTCGATGGCCAGGTTTTCGCCGCTGGAGGAGGCCATGCGCAGCAGGAAGAGGCCCTGCCCCTCGCGGGTGCGGACCTTGATTCCCGGAATGTGCGCCAGCTTCTTGCCCAGATCGAGGGCGATCTGCTCGCTGGAGCGGGTGCGCCGGGAGACGGGCAGCAGGTTGATGGTCAGCTCGCCTTTGTGGCTGCCGGTGGAACGCCAGCCGCCGCTGCCGCAACTGCTGATCCGGGAGATCATTTCGGGGACTTCGGCGACGACGACCCGGTCCACCTCCTGCATGGCCCGGTCCACGTTCTCGGCCCTGGTCGCGACTTCCATCTCGATATAGACGCGGACCTGGCTCTCGTCGCTCTTCGGCATCAGCTCGGTGCCGATGAGGGGCAGGAGCAGCAGACTGGAGCCCAATGCGGCCAGGCAGAGGACGACGACGAGGAAACGATGCCGGAGGGCCGCCGCCACCAAGTTGCGGTAACGATCCTCCACCGTTTCGAGGACCCGCGAACTCCAGTGCAGGAAGTGGTCGCTCCAGTGCCCCACCGCGTCGGCGTGATGCACGCTCCGGCGGAGAATGTGCGAAGCCAGCATGGGCACCAGGGAAATCGCCGACATGAACGAGCAGAACAGCGAGAAGGCCACCACCAGCGAAAGCTGGCGGAACATGACGCCGGACATGCCGCGCACGAAGACCAGCGGCAGGAACACCACCAGAGTGGTCAGGGTGCTGGCCAGAATCGCCCCGCCGACTTCCTGGCTGCCGGTCACGGCGGCGGTGATGCGGTCGGCGCCGCCGTCGCGGTAGCGGGTGATGTTCTCGAGCACGACGATGGAGTTGTCCACCAGCATGCCGACCCCGAGGGCCAGGCCGCCCAGAGTCATGATGTTCAGGGTGAAACCGCCGAAGTAGATCATCACGAAGGTCGCGACGACGGAAATGGGAATGGAGGTGGCGATAATCAGGGTGCTCCGCAGGTTGCGCAGGAAAAAGAGCAGAACCAGAATGGCGAGGACGCTGCCGAAGGCGGCGGAGGTGCTCACGTTGCGGATCGCGCGCTTGATGTAGTCGGAGGTGTCGAGCAGGGGGACGAGGTTGAGCTGGGGAATGTCGCGGTTGATGGCCTTGATCTCCTCCAGGACCCCCCGGGCGACGGCCACGGTGTTGGCGCCGGACTGCTTGCGCACGCCCATGCGCAGGCCGGGCTTCCCGTTCACCCGCACGATGCGCGTCACATCCTCCTTGTCGTCGACCACCTCGGCCACATCGCGCAGGCGCACCGGCGCGCCGTCGCGGTAGTCGAGCACGGTTTCGGCCAGCTCGGTGGTGGTGGTATAGGTGCCGGGCACCCGCACCCGGATGTCGAGCGGCCCCACTTCCACGTTCCCCGCCGGCGTGGTCACGTTGCCGGCCCGGATGACGCCGATCACCCGTTCCAGGGAGAGCCCGAAGGCCTTGACCCTGTCCAAATCCAGCTCCACCCGGATTTCGCGGGCCTGGCCGCCGAAGACCTCGAGATTCGCCACGCCCGGCAGCCGCTCGATGCGGTACTGCACCTGGTCGTCGATGATCTCCTGCGCCTCCAGCAAATCAAGCTCGGTGGCCACGCCGCAGATGATGATCGGGAAGGCGGCCACGTCGAACTTGCGCACGGTGGGGCGGTCGGCGTCGTCCGGCAGCCGCGAGAGAATGCGGTCGATGCGGTCGCGGATGTCGGCCGTGGCCGCATTCAGGTCGGTCCCCCAGGTGAAGGACACCCGGACATTGCTGTTCCCCTCGGTCGAGGTGGAGGTGATCTGCTCCACCCCGGTCACGGCACTGACGGCCTCCTCGACCAGCTTGGTCACCAGTTGCTCCACCTCCTGGGGACTGGCGTCCTCGTATCTGGTCGAAATGCTCACGGTCGGATAGGTGATGTCGGGCATCAGGTCGACCGGGAGCCGGGAGAGGGAGATACCCCCGAGAATCAGCACGATGCAGGCCACCATGCTCAGGAACACAGGACGCTCGACGGCGAAGCGGGCCAGTTTCATCCGCTATTCCCCCTTGCCCGACGAGTTGCCCGAGAAGGTGGAGACCACCACCGCCGCGCCGTCCGAAAGCAGATGGTGGCCAAGCGTCACCACCGAACCATCCAGAGGCGGTTCGAGCACCTCGACCGACTCCCCGCCGA
>LVAZ01000280.1 GCA_001603055.1 Victivallales bacterium Lenti_02 | reverse complement strand
GTTCCCGCCACGGCGGGGGCCTGGGAGATGGTTCAGGGACGGGTGCGGCAGGGGGCCTGGCTGGCGGGGTTCGCCTGTTTTCTTCTGCCCTTGGTCATCCCCTCGAATCTGCCTCTGGTCGCGGCGCTGGCGCTGTTTGTGCTGGTGGCCGGGAGCGGAAGCTTCTGGCGGCGGCTGGCGGCGGCGGTGGCCTACGGCCTGCCGGGCTTGGCCGGGACGCTGTACTATCTGACCATCTGGCCGCAGTTCGTCCGGGTCATGCAGGAGACGTCCGGCTGGGCGAGCGGCTGGCGGGTGGGCGGTCACCTTTTGCTGGCCCTGCTGGCCCATGCCACGCCGGTTGTCGTGGTTCTGGTGGCGGGGCTGCTCTCGCGCTCGCGGGTGGTGGGACAGGCCCGGCAGGAACGCTGGGAGGCGGTGGCTTTGGCCGCGGTCTGTTCGCTGGCGATTGTGGGCAGCATTCTTGCCTCGCGGACCGCGCCTTTCCCCCGGGTGTTCGCGGTGTTTTTCGTGCCGCTGACCTGGGCCTTGTTCCGGTTCTGCCGCCATGCCGCCTGCTGGGCCGGTCGCGCTTTGCCGGTGGCGGGGGCCATCCTGATTTCCGCTTTCCTCTGGGAGCGCGGGGCGGAACTGCTGACCCGGCGTCAGGTGGCGCGGGGGGAGCATCCCCAGAATCTCTTGCAGCAGTACTACCGGGGCGACGACGGGTTGAGCCGGGTGGTCGGCGAGATTGTCCGCCGCGAGCTGAACGAGCAGGTCGTGGTTCTGGCCACCGCCCACGATTTCCCGACCCTCAACTACTATTGGCGCATGCGCGGTCTGCCCGGCGAGGAGGACGGTCCCTTTCCCGGCGTCGGTCTGCGCCGGGTGGTGTCCATTTCCGACGAGCGCCGGTTCGAGGATTGCCGCCGCGCCCTGCGCCAGCGCCTGGTCCTGGTTGCCGTGGGCATCGACGAGAAGGACGCCGCCCGGATTTTCGGCGAATGCGGGCAGACGGGGCGCATCGAGCGTCTGTTTCAGGTCGGCCACCGCACCATGTTTGCCCTCAAGGCCACTGGCGCTCCTCTGGTGACTCCGTCCCGTCCCGCCGACCGGTCCTAGCCGCCGGTCAGCGGTTGGACTTCCAGATGTCCCAGAGCAGGCCGAAGCCCATCACGGCCGCAATGAGGAAGCCGAGAATCCCGATGACGGGAATCTCGTTCCATTTCGGGGGGACGCCGGAGTCGGTCATCAGCGACGAGCCCACGATCAGGGCGCCCAGAACGATGGCCGAGGAGATGCGGCTGCTGATATGCTCGTGCCGCTGGAGCATGTCCTCGAGCCCCCGGTGCTCGAACTCGACCTTCATCTTGCCGTGCCGGATTTGATTCATGATGGCGCGGGCATTGTCCGGGAACTCGTTCAGGAAGCGGAGCATATCCCCGGTGCTGTAGGCGGCGTCGCGCAGCATGCGGCGGGGATGGTAGCGGTCGCGGGCGAGACGGCGGACGAAGGGGGCCAGATGACCGCTGAGCTGGAAATCGGGATCGTAGGCCCGGCCCATTTCCTCGACGGTGCCGACCGCCTTGGCCAGCATGTAGATGTGAGGCCGGAAGCACAGCCGATGGCGGTGGCAGACGGCGTAGAGGTCCTGGAGGACCCGCGCCACGTCCAGTTCGCCGAGGGTGAGCTGGAGATGGTTGTCGGTCAGTTCCGCCAGATCGCATTCCAGTTCCTGGCGTTCCACCTCGTCGGTGGCGATGGTCATGGCCAGGACCGGTTCCACCAGCCGCCGCTCGTCCCGCGACACGGCGCCGGTAATCAGATTGCAGAGATTCTCCCGCTCCCGGCGGGTCAGCCTCCCCATCATGCCGAAATCCAGATAGCAATAGCGGTCCGGCGGCAATACCAGAATGTTGCCGGGGTGGAGGTCGGCGTGGAAGAATCCGTGGACGAAGAACTGTTCGAGCAGCAGGTCGGCCCCGAGCCCGGCCAGAAACTTGAGATCGCAGCCCGCCGCTTCGAGTTCCGCGAAGTTCGAGGCCTTGATGCCGCGCACCAGTTCCATGGTCAGCACCCGGGAACTGCAATACTCCGGATAGACATCGGGGATGTAGATGCCCTTGCGTTCCGCGAACTGGCGGCGGAAGCGGACCAGATGGTTGCATTCGATGTCGAAATCGAGTTCCTGCCGGAGAGTGCGGGCGAACTGCTCGACCAGCCGGGTGGGCTGGACCATGACGAGATTGGGGGCATGGTGCTCCATGAGGGAGGCCAGATGCCCCAGAATCTCCAGGTCGGCGGCCACGGTCTGGGCGATATGGGGGCGGCGGATTTTGACGAAAACCTCGCTGCCGTCGCGCAACCGCGCCCGGTGGCCCTGGGCGATGGAGGCGGCGGCGCTGGGGGTGCGCTCGAAGGTGGCGAACAGCTCGTCCGGCCCCTTGCCGAAATCCTCGGTGACGATGCGGACCACGTCCTCGTAGGGGAAGGGCGGCACGCTGTCTTGCAGCTTGGCCAGTTCGCGCAGATAGGGGGGCGGCAGAATGTCCGGCCGGGTGGAGAGTATCTGGCCCAGCTTGATGAAGGTGGGACCGAGTTCCTCCAGCACCCGGCGCAGACGTTCCGCCGTGCTGAGCAGATCATTCGCGGGATCGGCTTTCCGGTTCAGCAGCAGCCGGGCCATCGCGTCCATATAGCGACGCATGTGGAAGCGGTCCAGCAGGTCGCCGAACCCGTACCTTACCAGTACCCGCAGAATCTGCTGGTAGCGGCTCAGGTGCCGGTAGGTGCGCCCGATGGTGGCGAGTCTGCCCAGAACGGCCATGTTCGGCTCAGGCGTCGCTTGCCGGTTTGCCGTCCTTGCTCTTCAGCGCCTCTTCGACGGCGGCCAGACGCGCCTCGACTGCGGCCAGGTTGTCGGTGGTCGGAATGCGCATCTTGGCGAGGGCGGACTCGACGGCCTTGGCGACGCGGCTCTCGAACTGGTCGCGCGCCTCTTTGGCCTTCTCGTTCAGTTCCTCGGCGAAACGGCGTCCCTCGTCCTCGCTGAGTTTGGCCTTCTGGCTGAGGTCGCGGGCCACGTCGCGGACTTTTTCCTGGGTCATGAAAGCGAGTCCCAGGCCGGCATAGGCGGTTTTCTTGAGCAGGTCCAGCATGATTACCTCCTGATGGTGGGTGTCCCCGGCGAGTCCTGCCGGGAACATGGGTTGATAGCCACATGATAGCCCGTGCGGCCCCCATTCGCAAACGCGCCCTTGACTGGGCCGCATGGGAAAGCAAGATTGGGCACCATGCAAACCTCAGCGACATGGTCGCGCATCCGGGATTCGCTGCTGGCGGAAATCCGCGAACACGGCTGCGTGCGGGGCGAATTGTCCAGCAGCGCCCTGTCCACGGCCGTGGCGGCTTTCGCTCTGGCGACGGGCGCTCAAGACGAAGACCGGCGTGTCGCGGCGGCGGTCCGCTGGCTGTGCGAACATGCCAATCCCGACGGTGGCTGGGGCGACACGGTGCGCAGCCCGAGCAACCTGAGCACGACCCTGTTGGCGCGGGCCACTCTGAACCGTTTCGGGAATTCGGCAGCGGAGCAGACGTGCCGCCGGGCCGACGCCTGGCTGGCGGAAGTGGCGGGCAGCCGGGAACCGGCGGCTTTGGCCGAGGCGGTGCTGAACCATTACGGCAAGGACCGCACCTTTTCCATTCCCATCCTGACCATGGGCGCGCTGGGTGGTCTGCTGGGAACGGAACCGGAGGCGTGGCACTACATTCCCCAGCTCCCCTTCGAGCTGGCGGCCCTGCCCCATGCCGCGTATCGCTTTGTCGGTCTGCCAGTGGTCAGCTATGCTCTGCCCGCCCTGATTGCGATGGGGCTGGTGCGCCACCGCCGGGGCGGGGGAGGGGGCTTGGCGCGGCCCCTGCGTTCCTGCCTCGCCGGCCTGGCTCTGCGCAAGCTGACTTCCCTGCAACCGGGCAACGGGGGATTCCTCGAAGCCTCGCCCTTGACCGGGTTCGTGGCTCTTTCCCTCGCCTCCTGCGGGCTGGCGGAGCATGCCGTGGTGCGGCGGGCGCTGGATTTTCTCCGGGCGGGCCAGCGGCCCGATGGTTCGTGGCCCATCGACACCGATCTGGCGACCTGGCTCACCACCCTGGCCATCAAGGGATTGGGCGAGGAGATGCCGGCAGAAACTCGCGTTCCCCTGCGCCGCTGGCTGCTCGATCAGCAGTACCGGGAGCGCCATCCCTTCACCGCTTCCCCCCTGGGGGGCTGGGGCTGGACCAATCGGCCCGGCGCCGTGCCGGACGCCGACGACACGGCGGGGGCGTTGCTGGCCCTGCGCCATCTGGACCCCGACGGGGAAACGCGCGGCGCGGCGGAGCGGGGCATTGTCTGGCTGTTGAATCTGGCGAACCGCGACGGCGGCATGCCCACGTTCTGCCGGGGCTGGGGCAGGCTACCCTTCGATGCCAGCACCCCGGATTTGACCATCCACGCCCTCCACGCCTATGTCGCCTGGCGGGGGGAGTTGCCGTCTAAACTTGGCGTCCGGGTGGACCGGGCGCTGGCGCGGGGGTTGCAGTATCTGGCCAAGGTCCAGCAGACCGATGGTTCCTGGCTGCCCCTGTGGTTCGGCAACGACCAGGTGCCGGGACACGGCAATCCGGTCTACGGCACGGCGCGGGTGGTGCTGGGACTGGCGGAAATGGCCAGGCTGGGGCATGACGCGCACCCGGAAATGCGGCAACGGGGGGTGGACTGGCTGCGTTCCCAGGCCAACGAGGACGGTGGCTGGGGCGGTTGCCGGGGGGTGCCGTCGAGCATCGAGGAAACCGCTCTGGCGGTGGCCGCGCTCGACGATTGTCCCGAAGCCGATGCAGGCCGGGCCTGGCTCGAACGGGCCTATCGGAATCCGCCCGAACCCACGCCCATCGGTCTCTACTTCGCCAGTCTCTGGTACTTTGAGGCCCGCTATCCCGACCTCTTCGCTCTGTCCGCTCTGCGCGACGCTTCGTCGCGGTAGTATAGTTTGGCATGACGAACGATCTACCGAAAACCGCTGATTCCCGCCGTCCCGAGCTGCTGGCTCCGGCGGGTGACTTCACCTGCCTGCGGGCCGCGATCCAGGCGGGGGCCGACGCCGTATATTTTGGCGTTGGTGAGCTGAACATGCGGGCCATGGCGCGCAATTTCACGGTGGCGGACCTACCGGAAATCGGGCGGATTTGCCGCGCCGCCAAGGTGCGGGCCTATCTGGCTGCGAACACGATTGTCTTTGCCGGCGAACTGCCGGTTCTGCGCGAGCTGCTGGCGGCGGCGGTCGGCCAGGTGGACGCGGTGATCTGCTGGGACCCGGCCGTGCTCGCTCTCTGCCGCGAGTTCGGTTTGCCCATCCATGTCTCGACCCAGGCGTCGGTGGCCAATGCGGCGGCGGCGATGTTCTACCGTGAGCAGGGGGCCAGCCGGGTGGTCCCGGCCCGCGAATGCACCCTCGACGAGGTCCGCGCCATCCGCGAGGGAGCCGGGATCGAGGTCGAGACCTTCATCCACGGGGCCATGTGCGTGAGCTACAGCGGGCGCTGCTTTCTCAGCCAGGACATGTTCGGCAAGTCCGGCAACCGGGGGGAATGCTACCAGCCCTGCCGCCGCGAGTACCTGGTGACCGAGGTCGAGGACGGCGACCAGTACATTCTCGGCCAGGATTACGTGATGAGCGCCCGCGACCTCTGCACCCTGCCTTTCCTCGAAGAGCTGATCGCGGCGGGCATCGATTCCTTCAAGATCGAGGGGCGCAACCGTAATCCCGAGTATGTGGCCACGGTGGTGGCGGCCTACCGCCGCGCCATCGACGCCCATTTCGCGGGCACCCTCGACGCAGCCCTCAAGACGGAGCTGATGGACCGGCTCGGCGGGGTGTTCAACCGCACCTTCTCGGCTGGCTTCTACCATGGACGCCCCATCGCCGAGTTCACCGGCTCGCGGGGCAACCAGGCCGAATTCTGCAAGGAGCTGGTGGGCGTGGTCCGCAACTACTACCGCCGCATCCAGGTGGTCGAGATCGAGGTCCAGAGCCATTCCTTCGCGGTGGGCGACGAGGTGCTGATCCAGGGGCCGACGACGGGTCTGGTCCGCTTCCGGCCCGAGGAAATCCGGCACGACGGCAACCCCGTGGACCCGGCCCCCCGCACGGTCGTCACCTGCACCCTCGCGGAACGGGTGCGGCTGGGCGACCGGGTCTACGTCCGCGTTCCCCGCAACGGCAGGAAATACGGCGAATAACTGCGTCCCTGTCCTGATCCTTTATTCCTTGGCCGTCGGCAGGGCCGTGATTACCCGGTAGGAGTTGCGCACGGAGAGGGAAGCGCCGGGTTGCAGTTCGCCTTGGGCGGACCATTCCTCCAGGTTGACGCGCCCCTGCTTGCCGTTCCAGTTGAGGTAGCAGAAATCGACCTGTTCGGGGAGGAACGTGTTGAGGACACCGAGCTTGACGGCTCCGTCGAACACCCCCCAGGCTCCGGCCGGGCATTCGTCGGCGCGCAGCCATAGTTCCTTCTCCGCCTCCGGGTCTTCCGGATTGGCGAGGGACACCACCCGCCAGTCGCCGTCCGCCTGCCGCACGAATGCCTGGGCGTCGGCGGTACGGGTCACGGCGAAGGCGGGATGAATACGGAATCCGCCCTTGAGCGGGGCCTGGGTTCCATTGCGCACGGTTGAGGTCACGATCACTTCGGCCTGATCGGCCGGCAACTCGATGCGGCGGGTCATGACGAAGCCGTTGGCCAAGGCGCATTCCAGTTCGGCCGAACGCTCGTCCTGCTTCACCACGCGGTACGTCTCCGACCAGCCGGGGGCGCGGTAGCCGGTGGTGCTGTATTCCTCATAGCCTCCTTCGCCGGGTTGCCAGCCCTCCCTCTCGTCGCCGAACTGCTTGAGCAGCTCGCGCCCGCTGGGCAGGTGGCGCAGCGACCAGATTCGCCCGCCCATGCCGGGAATCAGCTCCGCCACGAGGTGGTCGTTGCGCAGAACGAGCAGTTCGGCGGGCTGATTGCGCTGGCTGACCCGGGGAATCCAGTCCTCGAAGAGCCCTTGCTTGCCTTCGCGGACATGGGTGACTCCCTCGGCCCGGGCGATGGTCGCGAACCGTTCGGCCAATCCCGCGTCCGCCGCTTCCGTGACCAGGGTGTTCCCCTGGCGGCGGTACCGGCTGCCGCCCAGGACCAGCCGGGTGTATAGGATGGGGAGACGCGCCACCTGCACCCGGTGCAGCCGCGCGGGATCGTCCGCCACGACGGCTTCCGCCCGGTCGAACAGCTTTTCCGCCTCCGCCAGCATGGCCGGATCGTTCAGGTAGGAGTCCGGCGACGAGTAGATGCGCACATGCCGGTCCTGGTTCGAGCAGACGTTCCGGTGGATCAAGTCGAGATAGCGGCGGATGGGTTTTCCCGCCGGTCCGTAGTAGGCGGCCACGAATTCGTCGATGGCTCGGTCCGTGTCGTATTCGGGGTCCCACAGGGTCTTGGCCATCAGATAGGTGCGCAGTTCCGCCAGTTCGCCGCCTTTCGAGAAGTAGTTGGCCTCTTCGTAAATGCCGGTCACGCCGTGATCGCGGAAGAACTGGATGTTGGGCTTGATGACGCGGAGGTTGGGGAAGGGCTGGATGGTGTGGGCGTAGTTGATCACATAGTCCCAGATGTGCAGCCGGTCGCAGATGGCGTTCCAGCCCTCGATGTCGGCCACGAAGGACTGATTCTGGGGACAGGTCGCGAGGGGATGCACGAAACAGCACTCGATGGAGCACAGCCGCACCGCCACGTTCGGCCGCGGCTTGACCAGCAGCGGGGGTTTGCGGGTGTACTGGTAGGCCAGGGTGTCGATGATGACGTCCGGATGCGCGTCCCGCACCGCGTCGGCGATGGCGTTGACGAAGTGGAGCAGCGGCCCTGCCTGGCTGCCTTCCTTTTCGGCCAGGGCCGTGCAGGCCGGGCACTGGCAGTAGTTGTGCCAGTCGTTCTGGGACACGGAAATGATCTGGCAGTCGGGGCTTTCCGCAATCCAGCGCTGGACCGTCGCGGTGGCGAGGCGCAGCACCTCGGGGTTGGTCAGGCAGAGCTGGGTATGGTCCGGGCCGACCCGGGCGCCCTTGATCTCCGAATAGTATTCGGGGTGTTCGGCGAAGTGCGTTTCCGGGGGCACCAGGGCGTTGAAGGTGTGGACGAAACCCCGGTATTTGAAGTGCCCGCCCCAGGCGGGCGTGGCCTGGGAATACAGCCCGTTCAGCTTGTTCCGCACGCCGAATTCGGGAGCCCGGCAGGTGGGGTAGTCGGTGTCGCGGTACTCGAAGGGCGGGATGTAGGTGCGGTCCAGTTTGCCGATGCGGACGGTGCCGGTCTTCGGGATGGTGACGCAGTCGGCCGCGAACCAGCGGCAGCCGCAGTACTCTTCGAGGAAGGTGTAGACGGCGTAGAGCACGCCGCGCTGGTTCCCCGCCAGAATCAGGACGGGACCCTGGGTTTGCAGGTGGATGCCTTCCAGACCAAGGCCGGCGAAGTCGAGGTGCAGACGCTGGCGCTCGACCAGGAATTCGCTCTTGCCGACGACAATGGCGTGCCGTTTGCCGGCTTCGGCGGCGGGCCGGATGTCGAGGAGTTCGCCGGTCATGGCCTCGAGATGGAACTGCAGTTCGCGGGCGGCATGGGCTTCGGAGGGAGTCGGCTGGTTCGGAGTCACGATCTGATACGAGTCGGCAGTCACTTGGCGACCGCCGATGAACAGGCGCAGCGAACCAAGGGCCGCTTGGCGCTCGGCCAGAGTCTGCTGTTCTTTGGCCAGACCTTCCCGCAGTCCGGCCATCGCCTTTTCCAGGGCCGGCTTGCCTGCCGCCTGGGCGGCGAAGTCGTCAAGGACTTTTTCCCGTTCCCGCAACCGTTTGGCCGTCTCTTTCACTGGTAGGACCTCCTTGGTTTCCTGCGCCGCCATGATCCGCTCCGTCGCCCGAATGGCCAACTCCCTGCCTTCGCCCGCCTCCAGGGCCGCGAGGGCGAGGGCGAGCCGGTCCGCGTCGGCCATGTCCCGGGTCAGTTCGCGCAGGCGATGCTTGGCATCCGGCCAGCGCATGCAGTCGTGACGGACCATCTCGACGATCCAGGCGCGGCGCTCCTCGGGAGACCGGGCCTGCTGCGCGAGCAGGCAGGCGATGTCGGCCCTGGTGGCCTGGTCGCCCTTGGTCATGATGGCCTTCACCCGTTCCGTGTCCCCCTGGCGGAGATAGAAGCGGGCGAGCAGTTGCAGACTGTTCGCATCCGTCGCGCCCTTGGCCTCCAGCTCGGCGATGGTTTCCTCGGCGGTTTTGATCCGTTCCACCACCACATCGTCCACATAGACCACGGCATTGCTGGCGCCGGCGGCGGCCAGGGGATGGAACGTCACCCGGTCGGCGGGCACCGCGAAGGTGGTCGAAACCTGGTTCCACTCGTCGCCGGGAGGAACGGCCGCCTGGCTGGTGAACCACCAGCCGTAGGAGTTCCAGCCGTAGTTGTAGAGCGCGTGGAGCGTGCCGGCTTCCGCCTTGCCCTTCACCCAGGCCGTGGCCCGGTAGGTGGCGAACGGCTCCACCGGCAAATCGCCGCCCAGAGCCCGCCAATGCTCGCGCTGCGCCCCCACGCGCAACACCCCGCTCTTGGCACCGCTATGGGCTTCCGGACCCTCGCCCCGTATTTCGTAGCCGGGGTCCGGAAACAGATTGGGGCCGGCCCAGCCCGTGCCCAGAACCACGCCCGTCAAAACCAGTGATGCCCCAAGCTGCCGGATGAAACCGTTCATGCCGTATGCTCCTCGATGGCCACTCGTACCGGAAAGACGTACCCAGTCAAGATAGACGCCGCCATCCCGCCTGTCGAACGGTAGGAAGTTGTTCCTCTGGACGGGAACGGGAGCGGGAAAGGGTTGACGGCTCGATTTTTCCGGATATAATAAAGATTATTGCATTGTGATAAACTTTTACTGTTGGTAGTCGCGCACAAAGGAGCAGTTCCGATGGATCGTTTGACGATTGTGGGACAGGTGGCGGCGGTTTCGTCCGGCGAGGTGGGGACTTCGCCGATTGGGTTGGGGTTCGAGAAGCTGGACCGGGCGGTGTTCGAGCCGGAGAAGGCGTACGACAAGGTGGCGGCGCTGGGCGTGAAGTGGATTCGGATTCAGTCCGGCTGGGCGCGCACGGAACGAGAGCGGGGGGTCTACGATTTTTCCTGGCTGGACGGCATTGTGGACAACCTGCGGCAGCGGGGGCTGCTGCCGTGGATGTGTCTTTGCTACGGCAACGGGCTGTATACGGAAGCGGCGGCGAAGGTCTTCGGCGCGGTGGGTTGTCCGCCCATTGCCAGCGAGGCGGAGAGGCAGGCATGGCACAACTATGTGGCGGCTTTGACCGCGCATTACCGCGGGCGGGTGGCCTGGTACGAGGTCTGGAACGAGCCGGACGGCAAGTGGTGCTGGAAGCACGGGCCGAACGGGACGGAATACGGGGAGTTCGTCAAGGCCACGGCGGCGGCGGTCAAGGCCGGGGACCCGGATGCCAAAGTCATCGGCGGCTCGACCTGTCTGCATGATCTGGCGTGGCTGAACGAGGTGCTGCAAACCGGCGCGGCGGCCTGCATGGACGCGCTGACCTATCATGCCTACAGTCCCGACGAAGTGGCGGGTTTCAACCGGGTCCGCGCCCTCCGCGCCCTGTGCCATGCCTACAATCCGGACATGGAGATCATCCAGGGGGAAACGGGCTGCCAGTCGCGGAACGACGGGAAGGGGGCTTTGACCGGCGCGGCCTGGACCCCGATCCGCCAGGCCAAGTACATGGCCCGGCACACGCTGGCCGATCTGTTCGACGAGGTCAAGTTCTCCTCCTACTTCTCGTGCATGGACATGATCGAGGCCCTCAACGGCACTGTGGGCGACACGAGCAGCTATCTGGACTACGGCTATTTCGGCGTGCTCGGGGCGGATTTCGACGCGAACGGGGTCGCCACCGGCGACTACACGCCCAAGCCCTCCTACCGCACGCTGCAAGTGCTCGCCGCCCTGTTCCGTGATGGCGTCCGCCTGGCGGAGCTGCCCGTTCAATTCGCGCAGTCGCGGCGTTCCCCCCGTCTGCTGCGCGGCGACGACTCGGTGAAGGATTTGCTCTACGGCGGCTTCCGCAAGCCCAATGGCGCCACCGCGTTTGTCTACTGGCGTCCGACCGAACTGCTGACCACCAGCTACGAATCCACGGTCTCCCTGCAGGCGGCGGCGCTGTCCGGCGAGGCGAAGCTGATCGATTTGGTGGATGGTACCATCTACGCTTTGCCGTCCAGCATGGTGGAAGACAACGGGCACGGTTGCCGCATGTTCGTGAACCTGCCGCTGCGGGACTACCCGCTGGCGCTGGTCTTCGGCGACTTCGCCTGAGGGAAGGGCATTCGCTTGTGAACAACGCCGCCACCAACCAAGCGGGCTCCGGGGAGCGGGAGGTGCAGTCCGTCGCCCGGGCCCTGCACATCCTGGAAGCGGTTTCCGCCGCCGAGGAACCCGGAGTGACCGAGATCGCCCGGTCGGTGGGGCTGCATGTCGCCACGGCGCACAACATCCTGCGCACTCTGTCGAATCACGGCTACCTGGAGAACCGGAACGGGCGCTACCGGCTGGGGGCCG
>LVAZ01000026.1 GCA_001603055.1 Victivallales bacterium Lenti_02 | reverse complement strand
GGGGGGACTTGACGTAGCCGAGCCGCGGCCCGCCGTCCCCCGTGGCCTGCTGGCGGCCGCAGCCGGCCGCCAGCAGAAGGACGGCAACTCCGCAAACGAGATGGAGAAACGATGCTTGCATGCGCGGAACGCCTTTTCGGCTCACTTGCCCCAGGTGACGCCCTTGAATTCGGGCGCGTAGAGACTGGTGCCGGGGTTTTCCCTGATGTCGCCGTTGGCCACCAGCGCGTCGGCGAGGAGGGAAAGCCCTTCCGCCTGGATGGTGGTCTGGAACTTCAGCCGGTGGTTGCCGTGGCGGATGGCGTCCACCGGTGCCCCGGTGTACTTGGCGGCGATGGCCACGATTTCTTCCGCCGCCGGGTCTTCCAGAATCAGGGCGTTGGCCTCCTCGATGGCTTCGAGGAGGGCCTTGAGGGCTTCGGGGTTGTCCTTGAGGAAGCCGGTGCGGGCGTTGATGGTCCGGCAGGGGATGCCGGCGGCCAGGTCGGGCCGGACGAAACGGTAGCCCCTGAGTTCGGCGATGCTCGCCTGCGGCTCTTCCAGGATCGCGGCCTCGACCGCTTTCGCCTCGAGCGCGGCGATGGCGGGCCCGCCCGCCAGCTTCTCCAGGACGAACGGGCTATCGGCGGCCTTCGCCGCCTGGGTGTAGGTGATGACCGCCTCGCAGGTCGGCGAAATTCCGGCCACGCGCCTGCCCTTCAGGTCCGGGAGGTCCTGGATCGGCGATCCCGCCGGCACGACCAGAACCGAGGTGCAGGGCGCCTTCACCTGGGCGATGATCCGGATGGGGGCGCCGTTGGCGATGGCGGCGATCACCGACGTCGGGCAGGCCCAGTACACGTCCGCCCGGCCCGAGACCAGCAGGTCGCGGGCGGCGGCAAGGTCCACCACGTCCACGATTTCAACCTCGATGCCCCGCTTGGCCAGGAAGCCTTTCTCCTTGGCCACGTAGAGGTTGAGGTGGTGCGTGGTCTTGGCGTCGGCGACAACGAGCCGCGTTGGCGCGGGGGAGCCGTCGGCGCTCGTCCGGGAGGTCGGTTCCGACGACGGTTTCGAGCAGCCCGTCGCGACGGCACCCAGCAGCGTGAGGGAGAAGGCGGCGATGTGGGATGAAAGTCTCATCTGTCTGATCCTTTTCGTTTGGGCTGCCGGTCAGAACGTCACGGTAGCCTGGAGGTAGTAGTAGGTCGCGTTGTCGCTGGCCCCCGTATCCGACAGATACTGGCCGGCAAAGAACCACGAGGCCCCGGCATGGAGCTTGAAATTCTTGGTGACCGCGTAGTCCACGATGAAATCGAGTTCCTGGCCGAGATGGTTGTCGGCGCCGACGTCCCGGACATCCGTCCCGCCCGGCGTCGTGCGGCGGATGGGGGTGAGGCCGTTGGCGCGGTAGGCGAAGTCGGCGGTGTCGTCGAGCCAGAAGACGTTGTACTCGACGGTCAGCCCCAGCTTGTCCGTCGGCACGACCTTGAGGGTGAGCCGCGGATTGTGGATGTTGGCCAGGCCCACGATGTCCTGACGGCCATACCAGGCGTGGCTGGTTGTATAGGGCGTGCGGAAGGTCGAGGAATCCCCGTCCGTCCGGTCCCCGTCGCCGCTGGCGTAGTCGTAGCTCGCCCCGATCCTGGGGCTCCAGGCGACCTCGCGGAAGGTGTATCCCACGGCGGCGTGGGCCGCCGCGGCGGCGATGTCCAGACTGCTGGCCCCGTCGCGGCGCTCGCCGAACTGGAAGGCCAGCTCCGCCTTGTAGTCCCACGGATTGTCCTTGGACGGCTTCGAGGCGAGCCGCGTGCCGAGGGTGGCGTACTGGCCTTCGAGCGCGCCGCTGTCGCTGTCCAGGTAGAAGCCGTAGAAATCGAGCACATGGCCGGGCAGGTGCTGGCTCGACAGGTACAGCCCCGTCACGTACTCGTCGTCCTTCCGCTCGTCGAATTTGCCCCGCTCGATGGTGACCACGCTGGCCCAGAAGGCCTCGGCCCACCACTTGTCCTGCTGGAGACGCAGCTTGACCCCGTCGAAGGACCGGCCGAAGTTGCCCCAGCCGGAATCGGCGATGAACCGCCCGTCCCCGTACTGGAACACCTGCCGGCCGACCGTCAGACCCAGCGGGAACTGCTGGTAGTCGGCCAACTGGATATAGCCCTGGCGCAGGTCGAACTCATTGTTCCCCCCCGCCCCGTTGACTCCCGGCCGCCGGCCGCGGTCCGACCAGGTCTCGCGCGAGTCCTGCCCCTGGGCGTAGAGCTTGACCCACGGCAGAGGCTTGAGCGCGAGGCCGAGCCGGAACCGGCTCAGCAGAGCCTCGGTGTCCTGCAGGCCGTCCGCGGCGTCGTTGAAGTCGCTGTCGTTCTCGCGCCGTTCCGCCAGGAGCCGCCAGTCGAGGTCGAACACGATCCTGCCATCGGCAAAACGCAGCGGGTTGGCCGCCGGCTCGGCTGCCGGCAGCACCGTCGCGGTGCCCGCCGCCGCCAGATATGCAGAGAAAAGGAGAATTGCGCTTCGCTTCGTTTTCATGATACCGAACTACCTTCCGGAATGGAGATTCACGTTTCGTTGACCGACGCGCAGCCAGGCGTGGCCGACCGTGGACGGGCGCGGCTTGCGGGCACCCTTCCCGGAAAGGCAGTGGAAACCTGACCAGGACTCACGGCCGGCTGCGACAACTACATCGTGCGTCCGGGCGACTCGCCCGGAAGGCGGGGCGTCGGCCGTCGCGTCGGCCGGTCGGCCGTTCGGTCTTGCTGGTTGCTGTTCCGCTCATGTCTCGATAGTCTCTTTGCTGGGTCGGATCGGGTTCATACTCGCAACGAGGCATAAGATAAGTTTGTTGATTAACATAGTCAAGAATGGTCGGAAGAAAAAAGCGGGCGGGTCCGAAGACCCGCCCGCGATGAGCTTGGGGGGAAAGAGCCGGGTGACGGCAGTCCCCGCTTAGAGATTTTGTTCCCAGTCCCAAATCCAGACTTGCACCGTGCCGTTGCCGTGGCGGTTGGTGCGGAGCGCCTGGACCCAGTTCATGGTTTCGCCGTGGCCGTCGTAGAAGAGGACGTTGCCGGTGCCGCCGTGGGGGGCGACTGCCGCCGCGTTGTTGGTGAGAGCGCCACCGCAGGCGCTCACCTGGGCGCCGGTGATGATGCCGATGGTTTCCCGGTTCACCGCGTCGACGATGACCGCCGTGGTGGAGGGGGGATGGGCGGTCGAGGCCCCGGCGTTGATCCAGCTCCGGACTCCCCGCTTTTTGACGGTGGCGGTCCAGTAGGGGATGGCGGGATACTGGTTGATGTCGTTGTAGGTGGTGCAGAAGAAGACATTGTTGTCGCCCGCGTAGGGGCGGACCTGCTGGGCGAAGCTCTGGCCGCCGACCCGGTGGCTCGAGTTGGTCGGATAGTAGGTTGCCCAGCCGCATTTCTGGCCGCCGCAACTGTCCCAGGCACCGGCGGATGTGGTGCGGTTCTGGCTGCCGCCGCTGGGGCCGTTCTCGTTGTTGTCGTCGATGTACATGATGGTGCCGAGCATGACCTGCTTCATGTTGGCCAGGCAGGAGATGCCTCGGGCCTTGGCGCGGGCCTGCTGGAGGGCGGGCAGCAGCATCGAGGCGAGAATGGCGATGATGGCGATCACGACGAGCAGCTCGATCAGGGTGAAGCGATGACGGCGCATGGTATGTCCTTTGTGTCCGTGGCCTTTGGCCGGGAGTTGAAACTGCGGTTTTCGGGGGTCTACCACTCCCAAATCCAGACTTCGGTGCCTGCGTTGCGGTTGATGCGGAGGGCCTGGATCCAGTTCATGCTCTCGCCGTGGCCGTCGAGGAAAAGGACGTTGCCGACACCGGCATGGGGGGCGACGGCGACCGCGTTGTTGCTGTTGCCGCCGCAGGTGGCGAGAACCGCGCCGGTGATGGTGCCCACGGTCTCGCGGTTGACCGAGTCGACCAGGACGGCGGTGGTCGAGGGGGCATAGGTGGTGGTGGCGCCGGAATTGATCCAGCTCCGGGTCTGGGAACGCCGCACGGTGGCGGCCCAGTAGGGGATGGCGGGGAACTGGGTGACGTCGTTGTAGGTGGTGCAGAAGAAGACGTTGTTGTCGCCGGCGTAGGGGCGGACCTGCTCGGCGAAGCTCTGGTTGTTCACCCGGTAGTTGGCGTTTGTGGGGTAGTAGAGCGGCAGGCCGCAGCGATGCCCGCCGCAGCCGTCCCAGGTGCCGCCGGCATTGGTGCGGTTCATGCTGCCGCCGCTGGGGCCGTTCTCCTTGTTGTCGTCGATGTACATGATGGTGCCGAGCATGAGCTGTTTCATGTTGGCCATGCAGGAGATGCCGCGGGCCTTGGCGCGGGCCTGCTGCAGGGCGGGCAGCAGCATCGAGGCCAGAATCGCGATGATGGCGATCACGACGAGCAGTTCGATCAGAGTGAAATGCCGGTGTCTGGACATGCTGGGCCTCCGTTTTTCGAGCGTTGCCTTTTGGCCGGGACTATCCTGGATTTCCTTAAATAATTCAAAAATAGCACAAATCTGCCAGCGCAACAACCGGCGGTGGCGAGAAATGTGGAATCGGGGCGGGTTGCTGGCAGAAGCAGGCGGGCGGCGGACAAAAATTTGGGGAATGCAGCCGATCTGCATTCCCCGAATATCGAAATATCCGCGCGGGCTAGAGCTGGACGGTTGCGCTGCCCTTGGCGAGGGAGGTCTCGATGGCGTCCATGATCGCCTGGATTTCGAGGGTGTCCGCCATGGGGACGGGGACGACGCCGGTGTCGATGAACTCCTTGATCTTGAGGAGGAGGTTGTAGTAGAGGACGTCGCCGCGGCTGTCGAAGTAGGCGAGGCTGTTGCCGGCCTGGATGCGGCCGCCGTAGGTGTAGCAGCCCCGGTTGAATTCGGCGACGGCGCGGCGGTCGCCGGGGTAGTTGACGATGGCGACGACGCCGTTGGCGTCCTCGCGGGCGGTGA
>LVAZ01000279.1 GCA_001603055.1 Victivallales bacterium Lenti_02 | reverse complement strand
CTCCCCGCCCCGGCATGGCACCATCCGCCTTGACTGCCGCCCCCCGCCACGGCATATTCCACCCCGTCCAAACACCCCCGGAGGGGTGGCTGAGTGGTCTAAGGCAGCGGTCTTGAAAACCGCCGTTCCGCAAGGGACCGTGGGTTCGAATCCCACCCCCTCCGCCACCGTCTCCCCGGTGGGCCGGACTCGCTCACGCCGGGGGCGGGTGCAGCGGCAGGGTCACGCGGAAGAGCGCGCCGCAGTCCGGTTCGCTTTCCACCTCGATCCGCCCGCCGTGCAGATCGACGATCCACTTCACGATCGAGAGCCCGAGGCCGGTGCCGACGTTGCGGCTTTTCTCGACCTGGAAGAACTGCTCGAAAATCTTCTCCTGATCCTCGGGACGGATGCCGATTCCCTGGTCCATCACCTCGAGAACGGCCGCATCGTCCCGCCGCTGGAGCTTCACCGTGACGACGGAGCCGGCGGGGGAGAAGCGGATGCCGTTGTGGATGAGGTTGTAGCACAGACGGAACAGAAGGCTCTCGTTGCCCGGCAGGAGCAGCCCCGGCTCGATGTCCCGGACCACCTGGACACCGGCGGCCTCGCCGAAGAACTGGGCCTGCTCCGCCGCCCGCTCCGCCACGGCCGAGCAGTCCACCGGGGCGAAATGCTTCTTCTGCTGCGGGCTCCCGGGCTTCGCCAGCAGCAGCAGGTCCCGGAGCAGCCGGGACAGGGAGGAAATCTGCTCGACGCTTTCCGCCAGCACCGCCTGGTATTCGTCCACCATCCGCTCCCGTCCCAGGCAGACTTCCAGATTGCCCCGGATGGCGGTCAGCGGCGTGTTGAGTTCGTGCGCGGCGTCGGCGCTGAACCGCTGGATGCGGTGGAAGGAGGCTTGCAGCTCGTCAAACGTCAGATTCAGCGTGTCGATGAGACACGACACCTCGTCGTCCGAGCCGGGCCGGGCAATCCGGGCCGTGAGATCGCCCGCGCGGATTTTCTGCACCGCCACGCCGATGGCATCGAGCGGATTGAGTATCTTCCGGCTCACCAGATAGCCGGAAGGCAGGGCGAGAAGGATGGCCAGGACCAGAACGATGCCCAGTCCCTCGATCAGCCTCTCGACCAGCTCGTACTCGCCGCGGTCGTTCGTGAAGATGATGAACCGCTCCCCCTCGTAGCGGAACATGAAATACCAGCGCTTCAGGGCGTCGTCCAAATCCTTGTCCGACTCGACTCGCACAATGAACGGCCGCTTCTGCGGCTTGGCCAGGAACTTCCGGTCCGCGCGGATATGGAAGCCGGGGGTCTGGTAGAGCACCTGGTAGGTCCGCGAAATGATCGCATAGCCGATCTCCCTGTCGCGGGCGATATAGCCCATGTTGCCGCCAATGACCTGTAGCGTTTCCGGGGCGATCGGGCCTTCGGATGGAGTCTTGTCGGCCTCGAGTTCCTCGATGATGCCGCGGGAGACGGTCCGCATCCGCACCTTCGCCTCGTGCAAGACCCGGCGGATGGCATACCAGTTGAACGCGATGAGGGTTAGGAACATCAGGCAGAAGAAGCCCAGGGCAATCCAGCAGGTGAGTTTGAACTGGAAAACCTTCACCTACTCCTCCCGCAGCACGTAGCCCACCCCGCGCACCGTGTGGATGAGTTTCGGCGAGAAACTATCGTCCAGTTTCGCCCGCAGGTGGCGGATGTGGACGTCCACCAGGTTGGTGTCGCTGTCGAAATGCATGTCCCACACATGCTCGATGATCGAGGTCCGGGTACAGGCCCGGCCCTTGTTCCGCATCAGGAACTCGAGCAGCGCATACTCGCGGTTGGTCAGGTCGATGGGCTGGCCGGCACGGACGACATGGTGGCTGACCGGCTCCAGCACCAGGTCGGCGACTTGCAGTTCCGCCGGAGCCAACTGGTCCCGCCGCCGCAGCAGGGCCCGGATGCGGGCCAGCAGCTCGGCGAAGGCGAAGGGCTTCACCAGATAGTCGTCGGCACCCGCATCCAGCCCGCGCACCTTGTCCTCGACCTGATCCTTCGCGGTGAGCATGAGAATCGGGGAGGCGACTCCCTTGGCGCGGAGGGCGGCGGCCACCTCGAAGCCGTTCATTCCGGGCAGCATGACATCGAGGACAATGGCGTCGTAGTCGCCGATCCGGGCCATGCTCAGACCTTCGGTCCCGGTCCCGGCGCAATCCACCGCGTACCGTTCCTCCTTCAGTCCTTTGACGATGAAACGCGCCACCTCATCGTGGTCCTCGATGACCAGAATCCGCATCGGTGCCTCCGGGAGTGGGAAGGGAGCAAGGCCATTTGGCTGGAATCTAGCATTCTGACCGACCGATGCGAGCGCCATCCGCCATCACCCCTCTCCCGGCCAGTCCTCCAGGTTCATCCTGAACACATTGCGGACCATGCAGAAAACGGCGACAGGAACGAACAGGAGTCCGCCGATCGTTTCCGTCAGCGAGACAAGCACCCATTTGGATAGGAATCTGGAACCAGCCACCCAGCCTTCATGCGCCACGCTCTGTCCTGCCATCTTCGTTCCTTTCAGGTAGTGATGGAATCACCATCCGGCTTGGTTCCATCCCGCTGCGGGCAGGGAATGCCGACTCCCAAGGCTAGGCTCGCATCCGTATGCGATCATGCACCGAAACCTATCGGCTGTTCTTTCCAGTAGTAAAGCCGCCGAAGGTTAAGTCTCGATATGCGAATTGTTAAGAATTGTTCATCTCCGGTCCCCGCAGCAGACGGGGAGGCGCGGTCCTCCGGCCGGTCGAGGAGTTTCCCTCCCCCCTTGCCCACCGGGGCAGATAATTCCACACGAACTCGTCGAAGACCAACTTCTCCCCCGGTTCCAGGCCCAGGTCGAACATCTCCTTCATCGCCTTGGACTTTGGCCATTGCTCCCGTTCGATCCGGAACACCGCCGAGACCAGCCCCGTCCGCTCCTTCCCGCGCGCGCAGTGTACGAGAACGGGATGGTTCCGCGGGTCTTCCGCAATCGCCATGACTTGCTCCACGGCACGGCTGATTTCCTCCGGATCGTCCCAGCTCAGAGGCACCCGCAGAAAACGGATTCCGTGCCTGCGACAGTACGCCTCCTCCGCAGCGGCCGCAGAATCGTTCCTGTCCCGCAGCGTGACCACGGTCCGGACCCCCAGCAGCCTGACGGCGTGCAAACCGACCCCGCGCGGCTGGCCGCTCCGGTAGAACTCGCCGGCCTTCACCCGATGGAAGTGCGGTAGATACCAAGTCCGGAAACGGATGATTCCGGCGACCGCGAGCAGCAGCGCCAGACCGACCCCGAGCCGCAGCGCCACAATCCGTTTTCTGCCGGTCATCGTCTGGTTTCTTTCGCGCTGGGGCAACAGATACCACCGACATTCCGGACAGAGTCCGGCACGGCGCCCATCCGTTTCTCCTCGTTGTAGGCGGGTATCACGATGGAAAAATCCGCGCAGTTGTCCATGACTGGGCCTGTTGCATCATGTCGTTCGATTATTGGCATTGTGGCGGATACTGGAACCCCCGAAGATTAAGCGATGGAAAACGGGCAATGAAGAGTCGTTCATCCGGGTTCCGCCGCCTGCACCCGTGCTTGCATCCCCACCGCTTTTCCCTTTCGCTTCCCGGCGCTATCTTCTCCGGCGTGTCCCGGTATCCAACTCGGGCAACTGGAGGTCGGCAATGGAAAAACCCATTCGCGTCGGGGTCTACGGTGCGGGCCGCGGGGCCCATCTCGGATTCGTGGCCGAGAAGGTCGGCATGGAGCTGGTGGCGGTCTGCGACGGCTTCGAGCCGTTGCTGGCCAGCTTCCGGAAAAAGCGGCCATCGGGCGACCGGGTCGTCTACTACCGGGACTACCGGGAGTTTCTGGCGCACGATCTCGACGCCGTGATCGTCGCCAACTACGCGACCGAGCATGTGCCGGCGGTCTTGCAGGCGCTGGCCGCCGGCAAGCATGTGCTCAGCGAGTGCATGGCCATGTTCACCATGGCCGAAGCGGTCCAGTTGGCGGAGGCGGTCGAGGCCTCCGGCAAGACCTACTTCTTCGCCGAGAACGTGCCCTTCAATGTCCAGTGCCAGGAGATGACCCGCCTCTACCGGAGCGGCGAGATGGGAACCTTCCTCTACGGCGAGGCCGAGTACATCCACCCCGGCACGCCGAAAAGCGCGGCCAGCCTGATCTCGGGGCCGGACCATTGGCGCAACTGGATTCCGGCCTCCTACTACTGCACCCATTCCATGGGACCGGTGATGATGGTCACGGACACCCGCCCGGTGCAGGTCAACGGCTTCATGGTGCCCTACGACTTCACCGACCCCATGAAGACCGGCGGCATCAGCAAGAAGGACATCGCCAGCATCCTCATGTGCAAGATGGACAACGGGGCGCTGGCCAAAATCATGCCCTGCGCCTCCCTGCGCGACCACGGCTACCGCATCCGCTTCTGCTGCAACAAGGGCACCATGGAATACAACCAGGGCCAGCCCCAGCTCCGCGTTCACCGCGAACCCTTCGACTTCGACCCGCCCCGGGAGGCCAACACCTTCTACATGCCCGAATTCCCGGCGGAGTTCAAGGCCGCCGCCACCACCGGCCACGGCGGGGCCGACTACTTCTGCTGCCACTATTTCGCCAAGGCGGTCCGCGAGGGCACACCCCCGCTGATCGACGTGTACAAGGCCATCGACATGTCCTCGGTCGGCATTCTCGGCTACCGCTCGGCCTTGCAAGGGGGCATTCCCCTCGAAGTGCCGGATTTCCGGGACCAGGCGGTCCGCGAGAAATACCGCCACGACGACTGGAACCCCGATCCGGCCCGGCGGCGCGAAGGCATGCCCTTCTCCAGCGTCCTGGGTGACATTCCCATCCCGGAGGAGAACCTCAAACGCTTCGCCGAACTGCGTCGGAAACATGTCGAGGGGCTGAACTAAAGGAGACTCGCAATGCGCACGATCTGGCTGGCAGGGTTGGCGGTGTTGGTCGGCGGCAGCGGCTTGGCACAGGTCGAGCAGCGCGCCGTCTGGGCACACTTCGCGGACATCAAGGACCAGGAAACCGTGGAGCGGACGGTGGAACGGATCGCGGGGGCGGGGATGAACGCGGTCTACATCCTCGTCTGGTACGGGGGCGGGCAGGCGGCCTACCGCAGCGAACTGAGCCCGATGCAGAGCGGCGCGCCGGAGGGCTTCGACCCCCTCGGCTCGCTGCTTGCCGCCGCCCAGCCGAAAGGCGTCGATGTCCATGCCTGGTTCGTCAACGGCAGCTACGGGCATGCGCGGCCGGGCCACCTGTTCACGGTCCATCCCGAGTGGCGGCTGGAGAACGGTGCGCCCGCCGGCGAAATGTGGTACGATCTGGGCAAGCCCGAGGTCCGCGCCTTCCAGCGCGACGTCATGCTCGAATGCCTCAAAAACTACGACCTGGCGGGCATCCACTTCGACTATATCCGCTTCGGCGGAAAGGGAATGTGCTACTGCGACCACTGCCAGAGGCAGGTGCAGGAACGCTTCGGCATTCCCCCGCTTTCCCTCACCGCCGCGACCTTCCCCCTGGCCGCCCGGATCAGCGGCAATCCGCTCGGCAAGGCGGAGACGGCGCAGGTGCTGGCGGTCTTCGACGACGGGGTGCCCGCCATCACCCTGAACCGGCTGGGGCAAGGCGAGGCGCTGCTCTTCAACTGGCAGGCCGAGCGGACTGGCAATCCCGCCGTCACCCAGTTCGCCGCGCGCCTGCTGGAACGCTTCGGCGCGACCGGGAAAACCGTCTATCAGGTGCGCAATCCCGAAACCACCGCCCGCTACCAACT
>LVAZ01000278.1 GCA_001603055.1 Victivallales bacterium Lenti_02 | reverse complement strand
GGCCGGTCCCAGGGAATCAGGCCCCAGCCGAAGATGTCGCCCACGAAGAGCACCCCGTCGGCGGGGAGATGGACGATGCAGTCCTCGGGCGTGTGGCAGTCGGGCAGGGGCCGCAGGCGCACAGGGCGGCCGGCGCTGCCCAGTTCGAGGCCGGCGGCGGGCAGGTCGCGGGTCCGGGCGTTGACGATCTCGGCCCCGAAACGTTCCGCGAAGAGTCCGTTCAGGGCCGTGTGGTCGTGGTGGGTATGGGTGTTCACCACGGTCCGCACCGGCTTGCCGCCGGTGGTTTCGGCGATGGCCGCGAGCACCTCGGGGCCGCAGGCGGCCTGTTCGAGGGCGTCCACCACCAGCAGCGACCCGCCCAGGTCGATCCAGGCGATGTTGTCGATCTCCTGGCGGACCCAGACGCCGGGGACCGGTTCGAGAATTTTCGGGATGTCCGCTGTGTTCGCGTTCATGCGCTCTATTGTAATGGTTCGACCGGGCGGCGCAACCGTCCCCGGCGGAACGCGGAGCACGCAGCATGCAGGAATGGACCATCGGCGAGGTGCCGGAGGCGACCTTCGCCCTGGCGGGAATCCGGCGGATCGACTACCGCAGCGGGGGTGACGGTCGGGCGGACTGGGCGCTGGCCCGGCCCCCGGCCGCGGGCGGCACTTGGCTGGTCTGCCTGCACGGGCACGGCTCCCGGGGCGACCAGCTCTACACCCGCCGGGACATCCGCGACCGCTGGCTGCCGGAATTCCTGCATCGCGGGCTGGGCGTGCTCACGCCCAATCTGCGCGGCAACGCCTGGATGGGACCGGCGGCGGTGGCGGATTTGGACGACCTGCTCGGGCTGGTCCGCGCCGAATTCGGGGCGAGCGCCTTTCTCTTCGCCTCGGGGTCGATGGGCGGCACCGGCAACCTGATCTACGCCGCGCTGCGGCCGCAAAACGTGGCGGGGGTGATGGCGCGGGGCGCGGCCTGCGATCTGGCCGGCTACCACGCCTGGTGCCGGGAGAGGCAGGCCGGCCAACTCGTGCTGGGCGAGATTGCCGACGCCATTGCCGCTGCCTACGGCGGACCGCCGGAAACGGTCCCCGCCGCCTACGCCGCCCATTCGGCCCTGGCCCTGGCCGAGCGGCTGACCATGCCGCTCTTCTTCGCCCACGGTGCCGCCGACGCGGTGATTCCCGTCTCCCAGATGCGCGCCCTGGTCGGCCGCCTCGCCCACCATCCCCGACTGGTCTACCACGAAATCCCCGACGGCAACCACGACTCCCCCCTCCACGCCCGGACCACCCCCCACGCCCTCGACTGGCTCCTGGTCCGGCTGTAGGCTTCGCCGACCGGGGCTGGCAACATTCCCGGCCGGTGCTACCTTTCCCTCGAAAGAGCCAACGAGAAGCGTATGTGGAATCCCAGTCGGGCACTTGCCGACCGTCCCCGATTCCTATTTGCGGGGCGACCCCAAAGCGAAGCGAGAAATGGAAAACCTGTTGCCCACTTGCTTTTGAAGTATCAATTGATACATTATGAATTCGCAACCAACCAAGTCGGCACCGTGTCCAATCCCCCGAGTTTGGCGAGCAAAGGTATGTGCGATTCTTCGTTCGCGGCACAAAAGTTCCCTTGTTATGACTCAGCTCGCCAAGGACGAATGGTCCACGGCTTTCCCGGACGCCTACCTGGGAGACCTCTATGATGCGCTGGAGCGGAATCTGGGCGACGACGGGATCAAGGGTCGGGCAATCGCCGACATTCGTCCGCCTGGAGAGGCCTATGAATTCATGTTCACCTACCAAGGCACCATTCTCTACGGCAAAGTGAACCTTCTGCTGCCGGATTCCCGGATTGTGCTGGTTGTCTCGGCCCATCTTCCCCGCAAAGGTGATACGCTATGAATCGCACCCCTCCCTTCCCCGGATTGACTCTTGCCCGTTCCAAAGAACAGGTGGTCATCCCGAACTCCGACGGCAAGGGCATCGCTCGCACCATCGAGGTCGAGGTCGAGGTCTGGATTGACGCCGAAACCGGCGAAAAATACCTCGACGCGCAAGCCACCGAGGAACTGGACCGAGCCAAGGCCCGCCATGTCGGTCTCCTTGATCCCGAGCAACTTCTCCGGTTGCGTCAGCGACTGGGGCTCAGCCAGAAAACTCTTTCCGAGCTGTTGCAGATCGGGGAGAAAACCTGGACCCGATGGGAAACTGGGCGTGAACGCCCTTCCCGTTCCATGAATGTGCTGCTCTGTGCTCTGCGTGACAACCGGATCGACAAGTCTTACCTGGTTGGCCTCCGGGATGGTGGTGCCCGAAGTCTTTGCCGGATGATGCAGTTTGACCATATCGCGCGGGCATGTTACACCTACGCTCCCGGTTCCGGACCCGGGATCCTAGACCAGGGGGAGGCACATGAAGCCAGCGCTTGCGCATCTTAGTTGTCTCGACTACACAGTCGTCGCGCTCTCCGTTCTGGCTAACCCGGACATGGAGCCGACCAAGGCCACCGAACTGACGTTCGACGATCTCGACATTCAGTCTGAAACCATGCCCGACGAGGCAGGGAAAGTCTGGACAGTCGGTCTTCGGATCCGGCAGGAACTCCCGCCCGAACGCAACGTGCCCTATAATTTCATGCTGGGAATGCGGGGCCGGTTCGAGGTTGTTGAAGGATACAGGAATGATCCGGAATGGCTCGTGCGAACGAACGCTCCTTCCATGCTCTACAGTGCCGCCCGCGAAATCCTTCGCATGGTGATGGCTATGGGCCCCTACGAGCCGATCCTGCTGCCTGCGGTATCCTTCTACCAGTCAACCGCTCCCGCAGAAGCATCGGCGATAGCGGATGTTGCCGTCGCGCCGAAAAAACGGGGGAGGGCGCGCAAGAAGAGCGGATGATTCTCCTTCACTCCGGCGGCGGACTTCTGCCAAACTCCCGCTCCCCGCAGCCAGGCGGCTGCGGGGCCGGGCGGGCCGCTGGACTGTGCTATTTCCGCCAGTCGCGGATGGGGACGGGGGTGGTCTCGACGGGCCAGGTGGCGCGGAGGGGATGCTCGTAGAGGCCGATTTCCTCGAGGGGGAGGGGGCGGAAACCGATCTGCCGGAAGACGGGGGAGTCGGGCTTCAGGCGGTAGTCGTCGGGGCCCATGAAGCCGGGGTCGGCATCGAGTTTGAGGTTCTGGAAGAGGTCGAGGTTGGCGGCGTTGCCGGTGGTCATGGCGCCGCACTGGACGAAGACGTTGCGCCAGGCGCGGTTGACGGCGGGCTCGTCGAGCATGGTGGCGATCTCGGGATAGCGCGAGAGGTAGAGTTCGTTGGTGAAGAAACCGGGCTGGTTGAGGTTCTCGCGCAGCATGCGCCAGACGCTGTTGCCGGGGTGCCAGCCGCCGGAGATGCCGCGGGCGCAGTCCACGAAGAGGTTGTTGTCCATGAGGTTGTCGCGGCCGCTGTTCATCTGGACCGCGCCGAAGTTGCCGTTCGAGCTGCGGACGAAGAGGTTGCCGTAGACGAGCATGCCGCTGATGGCGTCGTCGAAGCGGATGGCGGCCTGGCCGTGGACGGCGCCCTCGGTGCCGGTCTTGCCGACGTTGCGGAAGCGGTTGTGGCGGAAGACGACGCCGCGGTAGGTGGCGTTGCGGAAGAGTTCCATGGCGCCCTGGTCGTCGGATTCGGTGACGGCGCTGTGGACGTCGTTGTATTCCATGAGGTGGTCGTTGCCCTCGATGCGCATGACGCTGCTGGGGGCCTGGTACATGAGGTTGTGGGCGACGCGGTTGCCGACGCCTTCGAGCTGGATGGCGGGGGTGTAGGTGCGGTCGATGCGGCCGAAGTTGTAGATGCGGCAGTTCTCGACGAAGTGGCGGGCGGGGGTGAGGGTTTCGCGGTCGCCGCCGATGACTTCGCTGGCGCGGCGGCCGATGGTGTGGATGTCGCAGCCGAAGAGGCCGTTCTCCTCGCCGCCCTGGATGGTGATGCCGTTGCCGGCCATTCGCTTGACGGTGCAGCCGGCGATCAGGCAGCGGGAGCTGCCGCCGGCGACGATGCCGTTGGCGCGGGCCAGATCGAGGGTCAGCCCTTCGAGACGGACGTCCTCGACGCCGTTCATGGCGATCATGGGCACATCGAGCATGCCGATCTCGACGGTGGCCCGGTTCGGGTCGGAGGGGGGATAGAAGTAGAGGATGCCGGTGTTGCGGTTGAGGTACCATTCGCCGGGACGGTCGATTTCCTCGAGCAGGTTGAAGGCGTGGTAGATGATGCCCTGTTTGGGGTCCATGCCGCGGCCGCCGTAGTGGTAGGGCTCGGCGGTGGTCAGGGTTTTCGCCTCGGGGTCGATGCGGCCGATCCGGGCGGTGGCGTCGGCCCAGAGGAAGTGGAAGTAGCCGAAAATCCAGGGGTCCTCGGCCTGGGTCCAGCGGGCGTGGCGGTCGTCGAGGTAGCCGATGACCGAGGGGATGCCG
>LVAZ01000277.1 GCA_001603055.1 Victivallales bacterium Lenti_02 | reverse complement strand
CCCCCCTGCTTCCCTGAGACGGTCCAGACCGTCTGGACGGTCTTTTTTTGTGCCCTGAACCCCAACCCAAGGAGTCCCGCCATGCCCGCCGCCATCCGCCACGCCATCCGCCACGCCGCCGTTCCCGCCGCCGTCGCCCGCCGCCAGCCCAGCCAACCCCGGAAAGAAGGGGACGACCATGACCAACCATGATTGCCAACTGACCCTTGCCCGCCGCATGGGCACCCTCCCCTCCTCCTGCGTCCGCGAACTGATGCGGGCCACCGGGGGACGCGATGTCATCTCCTTCGCCGGCGGGCTGCCCCGCCCCGATCTGCTGCCCCTCGATGCAGTCCGCGCGGCGACGGACCGCGTGCTGACCCGCGAGGGCGGCGAGGCTCTGCAATATTCCTCGACCGAGGGCGAGCCCGCCCTCCGCAGCCTCATCGCCGAACGCCTGCTGGCCCCGCGCGGCCTGCGGGTCGCCCCGGAACAGGTGCTGGTCACCACCGGTTCCCAGCAGGGGCTGAATCTGCTCGGCAAGGTCCTGCTCGAACCCGGCGCGCGGGTGGCCCTCGAAAACCCCTCGTATCTCGCCGCGATCCAGGCCTTCAGCCTCTACGAACCCGACTATCTGCCGGTGGCGATGGACGATGACGGCGTGCTGCCCGACGCCCTGGAGCAATGCGGGGGAACCCGCGCCCCCAATTTCTTCTACGCCATCCCCGACTTCCAGAATCCCACCGGGCGGGTCTACTCGCGCCGCCGCCGGGAGGCGGTGGTCGAGGTGCTGGCCCGGCGGCGGCTGCCGCTGGTCGAGGACGCGCCCTACAGCCATCTCGCCTACGGCGAGGAACCCGGCCCCATGCTGGCCTCGGCCTATCCCGAGCGCTCCTTCGTCATGGGCACCGTGTCCAAAATCCTGGCCCCCGGTTTCCGGATCGGCTGGGTGGCCGGCCCCGCCCGCTGGATCGAGCAACTGGTCCGCGCCAAACAGGCCACCGACCTCTGCACCGGCGCCTTCGCGCAACGGATCGTGGCCGAGCTGCTGCGCGAACTGGACCTGCCCGCCCATCTCGCACGCCTCCGCGCCGCCTATCGCCAGCAATGCGACGCCATGCTGGCGGCTCTGGCCGCGCACCTGCCGGGGGAAGCCACCTGGACCCGCCCCACCGGCGGCATGTTCGTCTGGCTCACCCTCCCCCGCCACCTGGATGCCCGCGAGGTGCTGAACCGGACCCTGCCGCGCGGGGTGGCCTTCGCGCCGGGTGAATCCTTTTCGCCCGACGGCTCCTCCCGCCACGCCCTGCGGCTCAATTTCACCAACGCGACCGCCGCCGACATCGAGCGGGGAATCGCCATTCTCGCCGAAGAGGTGAAACGCCTGCTGTAGGCCGTCGCCGCGCCGCCGGTCCGCCCGGACCGGCGGCCCTCAGGATTCGTCGACCGCCGCCGTTTCCGGTTCCGGCCGCCGTCGCGGATAGAGGACAAACAGCACGGCCCCGACCAGGCCCCAGCCCACCATGACCATCGTCATGATGACGGGAACGCTGCCCACCTTCCCTGCCGGCTCAGCCCCGAGCGCGAGAAAATACTCCTTGGCCACCACGTCGCGGGTGCCGACCCCGCCGGGGGTCAGGGGAATCGCCGCCACCGTGTTGGCCACCTGGGCGGTGAGCAGGTAGTAGCGCGGCCGCAGGCCCGTCTCGTGAATCCCCCGCCCCGCGAAATACAGGCCCAGCCCCAGCAGGGAGTGGGCGGCCACGGCCAGCAGCAGAGCCTTGACGGCCGCGGCCCGGCGGCCCCGGTAGAGTTCCACCGCCATGACCAGACGCCGGAATATCCCCACCAGCTTCTCCGACAGCAGCCGCGAGCCCAGGGATAGGACCGCCGCCACCGGACGCCAGCGGACCAGCCGTTCGCGCAGTTCGAGCAGAACCACGAACACCATTCCCCCCACGCTGCCCAGCCCCACCGTGTAGGCCGCCAGTTGCAGCGTGCGGTGCTCGCGCCCCAGCTCGATCAGCACCGGCAGATTCCACAGCACCATCGCGCTGGCCACGATACACAGCCCCAGCAGACCGAGAATGCGGTCCAGAAAAATGGTCAGCACCGCCTCCGCCTGGCGCTTGCCGGAATGGTCGGCCACATAGGCGATCTTGAGCAGGTCGCCGCTCACCGCGCCCGGCAGCGAGGTGTTGAAGAAATGGCCGATCAGAGTCAGTCGGACCAGCCCGGCCAGAGTGATGTGTACCTCCTGCACGCGCAGCAGCTCGCCCCAGCGCATGGCCCCGAGCAGGAGCACGATCCCCCAGCACACCACCACCGCCAGCAGCAGAGCCGGATTGCCGCCGCCCAAATCCCCCCACAGGTCCGCCCCCGTCGAGGCCAGGGTTCCCCACAGCAGCACAGCGGCCAGCAGAATCGCGCAGGCCGCGCCGAGGCGGAGCAGCAGCACCAGCGCCAGAGCCGCCAGCGTCCCCGCCCCGAGCCAGAGCAGTCGGCCGGCCGGACAGGCCCCGCAGGCCCCCGCGCCATGCAGGGACAGCAGGATCGAGCGCGGTTCGGGAACCGTCCCCGCCCCCCAGGCCGAAGCCAGGCCAAGGACGCCGTTCAGGACAAACCAGACCAGCAGCGCGCGCAGGCCCCAGGTCAGGCCGCGCCGCCAGATCGCCGGGGAGTCGGGTGTTCGTGCCATGCGCTAGGCTCCGTACCCGCCGGGATGGGCCTGCCGCCACGCCCAGGCGCTGCGCACCGTCTCCCGGATGTCGTCGAACTGGGGGCGCCAGCCGAGCACCGCGCGGGCGGCGGCCGAATCGCTCACCAGCCGGGCCGGGTCGCCGGGACGGCGCTCGACCTCCTCGACCTTGAACTCGCGCCCGGTCACCGCCCGCACCGCGTCGATCACCTCGCGCACGCTGTGGCCGTTGCCGGAACCGAGATTGAAGGCCCCGGTCACGTCGCTTTCGAGGGCCAGCAGATGGGCCTGGGCGAGATCGAGCACATGGACATAGTCCCGGATGCAGGTGCCGTCCGGCGTGTCGTAGTCGGTGCCGAACACCTTGATCGAGGCGCGCTTGCCCTCCGCCGCCTGCATCACCAGGGGAATCAGATGGGACTCGGGATTGTGGTCCTCGCCGAAGCGCTCCGAGGCCCCCGCCGCGTTGAAGTAGCGCAGGGCGACGAAGTTCAGCCCGAAAATCTCCCGGTACCAGTGGAGCACCCGCTCGAACATCAGCTTGGACTCGCCGTAGGCATTGATCGGCTTGGTGGACTCGCGCTCGGGAATCGGCACCAGCTCGGGCATGCCGTACACCGCCGCCGTGCTCGAAAACACCACCTTGCGGACCTTCTGGGCCACGCAGGCATCGAGCAGATTCAGCCCGTTGGCCACGTTGTTGCGCAGGTACTTGCCCGGATCGCGCATGGACTCGCCGACCTCGATGAAGGCGGCGAAGTGGATCACGCCCTCGGGCCGGTGCTCGGCCATGGCCCGGCCGATGGCGGCCCCGTCGGCCAGATTGCCCTCGACGAAGACCGCGCGGGGATCGACGGCCGCCCGGTGCCCGTTGATGAGCGCGTCGAACACCACCACCTCGTGCCCCCGGTCGAGCAGGTACTCGGTACACACGCTGCCAATATAGCCGGCCCCGCCGGCAACCAGAATTTTCATGATGCAGGGCTCCTGTTCGGAACGATGGGGAATCTAGTCGGCGGCGGGCAGCCCGCCCGCCAGGAGGTCGCGGACGGCCGCGAGCAGGTGGTCCGCCGTGGCCGTCGAATAGGGCGAGCAGCGCGCGGTCGTCTCGTAGCCGCCGCGCCCGAAATTCTCGCGGTTGGGAATATAGGTCACATCCTGGTTGAGCGTGGCGACCAGCGCCGGACGCCCGGCGAGGAACTCGCGCTTGATGGCCAGGCCGATTTCGCAGAAGGGTTCGCCGGGCAGGGTCACCAGCGTGGTGTCGCCCAGCCGCAGGGCGTGAATCTCGAGTTCGCGCTCGCGCCGGTCCGCCGCCACTTCGAGCAGCCGGTCGGCGAAATACTTGAGGGCCGCCGGGGAGCGGGTGGCCAAGTCCTCGCTGGTCAGTTGGCGGCTCTCGTCGAAAGTGTAGGCGGCGGCATCGGCGCGGGCGGCGGCCAGTTCGGCGGGATCGATCTCGCGCGGGCCGGTCGTGAAGGTGGCGGCGGCGGCGTGGAATTCGCCGGAGGCGCTGGGCGCCAGCTCCGGCAGGACGGCGGCGATGCTCGCCGCGTAGCCCTCGCCGATCCGCCGGGCCACCGCGTAGCCCGACTGCCCGTCCGGCCCCTGCGGGTCGAAGTGGTTCAGATTCCCCGCCGCGCCGGCCAGGGTCACCACCCGCAGTTCCGGGCGGTCGGCCTCGAGGGTCCGCCGGACGAAGCCGGGCCAGTCGGCGGAGACGGCGCAGCCGTCCACGGTGTCCGCATGGTTGGCGATGTTCGCCAGCAGCACCGTCTCTCCGCCTTCAAGGTCGATGGCCAGCAGGCCGATTTCGGGATCGATGGGCCCCTCGGGGCGGACGATGCGCGGGTCGCGGCGGGGCGGGTTGGTGACCACGCTGCCGTCCGCCATCCAGTAGCGGCGGTTGAAGGCGAAGCGGCCGTCCTCGGCCCGTCCCCGGCGCAGGCGGGCGGGACGGAGATCGGCGAACGCCGCATGGACGGCGGCGACGGCCTGCTCGACGACGAAGGCGGTGTAGTCCGGATTGCCCCCGCGCCGGTGGCCGCGGATTTCCGGCGCGGTATGGGTGTGGCTGGCGGTGAAGAGGATGTGCTCGGGCCGCAGGCCCGCCACGTCCGCGCAACCCTCGCGCACCGCCGCCATGATGGCGTTCGAGACGGAGACCAGATCGAACTGCACCAGCGCCGCCGCCCGGTCCGTCTGACGGAAGGCGACGGTCTGCACCAGCAGGTCGTCCGCCACCCCGGTCCAGTAGCGGAGGGTGAAATAGCCGGCCAGGGAGACCGGCACCCGGGGGGTGACGACCCGGCGGCTGAATCCGCAGCGCAGTTCGGGCATGGGAGGATTCCTCTAGCGGCCGTCCCGGTCGGCGACCCATTTCTTGGCCATCTTCTGGAAGGCCGCGCGCTTCTCGCTGTCCCCCATCTCGGTGAGGAACCGCTGGAAGAGCGCGAAGAAGACCTTCTGGAAGACGTAGAGATTGGTCATGCGCTCCTCGAAGATGCTGCCGGGGTCCATGGCCTCGCCCTCGGGCAGCTTGAGGCCGCGGAAGACGAATTCGTCGGCATCGAGGGTGACGGTCCAGTCCTCGCCGCGCCCGCGCGAGAGGATGAGCTTGGCCTGGCGCAGCTTCTTGCCCACGGTGAGGGCGGCCTTGGCCTCGGCGCTGAAGGTGGGCATGCCCTTGCGGATGACGCTCTCGAAGGCGCCCGGCCCCTCGGCCACCAGCGCCAGCGGCCCGTCGATCATCATGCTGAACTCGCCCAGCTTGCTCTGCGGCAGATTGCCGTTGCGCTCCTCGAGGAAGCACCACAGCCAGGTCAGGAAGTTCTGGCCCAGGCTGCCCGCCGCGTCGCCGTCGGGCAGTTCCGGGGAGAGGTTGATGGGCGCGACCGACTCGGGGTCCACCCCGAACAGGTCCGCCGCCGCGACCTCGGGCAGCAGGGGTACCGGCTCGAAGCCGATGGTCTTGCAGAACAGCCCGAGAAACATGTCGAGCTGTTTCTGCGAGGTGGCGTTGGTATAGAGCAGATTGTCGGAGGGGTCGATGGTGAAGTAGGTGCCCGAGAGCTGGGGGGGCATGGTGGGCAGCAACCGCTCGATCACCTGCTCCTTGATGGTCTTGCGCTCCTTGCGGTTGAGCCGCTCGGTCTGCTTTTCGGCCATCTGGGTCAGCTCGACCATGCGGCATTCGGCGGTGAGCAGGGCCGAGGGAATCTTGCGCTCGGCCTGGCGCATGCAGAGATGGAGATAGCCGCCGAGCATGGCGGTCTCCTCGTCGATCCGCCGTTCGAGCAGATGCCGGGCCGAAACCCAGCCCCATTGCGGCTCGTCCTTCAGATGTTCGAGCGACTGCGCCGCCTTCTCCGCGAACTTGGCGATGGCGTCGGCCGGCATGGCCTGCGGCAGACGGCAGATGCGAAAGGTCAGATTGCCCGTGTCGAACGGCATGGAATCGTCTCCTGGAATGGAACGGGAGCGGTCGGGGACAAAGGGTAAATCTAGCGCCGATTGCGCCGCTGGCCAGACCGCCCGTCGCCCCCGATGCTAGACCCCGCCGCCGTCGAGGATGCCGCGCACCATCTCGGCCAGCTCGCGGTTGGTGAAGGGCTTCGGCAGGAAGGCGAGCCCCTCGTCGAGGATGCCGTGGTGGGCGATGGCGTTGGCCGTGTAGCCGGACATGTAGACGCAGGGGATGCCGGGACGGAACTGCCCGACCCGCTCGGCCAGCCTGCGCCCGTCCATCTCGGGCATGACCACATCGGTGAGGAGCAGGTCGATCGGCCCCTCGTGCTTCCCGGCCAGTTCGAGGGCCGCGCCCGGCGTGTCGGCCAGCAGGACCGTGTAGCCCAGCCGCCCGAGCACCTCGCCGCAGACCGTCAGAATGTCCGTTTCGTCCTCAACCACCAGAATCGTCTCGCTGCCGCCGCGCACCTCCTTCTCGATGCTCTCCGGCGTTGTCCTGGCCTGTTCCTCGCCCAGATAGCGGGGGAAATAGACCCGGAACGTGCTTCCCTCACCCTCCTCGCTGTAGGCGTTGACGAACCCGCTGTTCTGCAAGGCGATGCCGTGGACTGTGGAGAGGCCCAGGCCGGTGCCCTTGCCCACCCCCTTGGTGGTGAAGAACGGCTCGAAGACCTTGGCCAGGGTCGCCTTGTCCATGCCGTGCCCGTCGTCGCTCACCGCCAGCATCACGTAGTCGCCCGCGACAGCGGTGACGTGCCGGGCACGATAGGCCTCGTCGATGGAGACATTCCGGGTCTCGATGGTGATTCGCCCGGTGCCCTGGATGGCGTCGCGGGCGTTGACGCAGAGATTGGCGAGGACCATGCCGATCTGGGTGGGGTCCACCTTCACGGACCAGAGCGCGGCGCCCGGCAGCCAGGCCAGGCTGATTTCCTCGCCGATCAGACGGCGCAGCATCCCGGTCATGTCCGCCACCGTCTCGTTCAAATCGAGAACCTGCGGCGAGACGGTCTGCTTGCGGGCGAAGGCCAGCAGTTGCCGGGTCAGCTCGGCGGCGCGCCGGCCTATCTTCTGGACTTCCTCGAGGTCCCGGCGGAAGGCGGCATCCGGCGGCGCGTCATCGAGCACCATCTCCGTGTAGCCGAGCATGGCCTGGAGCATGTTGTTGAAGTCGTGGGCCACGCCGCCCGCCAGCCGTCCCACCGACTCCATCTTCTGCGACTGCATGAGCTGGTCGCGCAGCCTCTCCTGCTCGGCCTCCGCCGTCTTGCGCGCCGTGATGTCCACCGCGTTGCCGACAAACAGGGTCGGGCTCCGACCCTCGGCGGCGACCGGGGTGATGACCGAGCGGTGCCAGCGGACGGAGCCGTCCTTGTGGAACACCCGGTACTCCACCCCCGGCAGCACCGCCCCCGTCTCGGCGGTCCGGCGCAGCAGTTCCTCGCAGGCCGCCAGGTCCTCTTCGTGGACCAGCGGCCGGAAATCGCGGCCGACGATCTCCTCGGGCTCGTGGCCCAGCGTGTCCTTCCAGCTCGGCGAGACGAAGGTCAAAATCCCTTCCAGGTCGATGGTATAGATGATGCTCTGGCTGTGATCGACCAGCAGGCGGTATTTCCGCTCCGCCTCGCGCAGCGCCTCCTCGGCCATTTTCCGTCCAGTCACGTCCCAGACGGTCGAGACCATGAGGGGGCTGCCGGGGACTTGGGTGTTGCGGGCGCAGATATAGGTGGTTTCCTTTCCCTGGCGGGTAATCGGGATATCCTCCCAGTGCATCCGTCCGGGGTCCCCGCTCCGGCAGTCCGCCAGCACCCGCTGCTTCAGTTCCTCCCGGAACGCCGCGTCCTCGTACACCGCCTCCCAGAACGAGTCGGGAGACGCCAGCGCCTCCCGCGACACGCGGTAGAACGCGAGGAAATTCTCGTTGGTATAGGTGAAATCGACGCCGGGATCGACGGAATTGACGGCGATGCCGATGGGCACATGGTCCATCACCGTCCGCAAAAGGTTCGCGCTGTCGCGCAGTTCCGTCTGCTGCGCGCGGATGCCCGCGTCGGTGCGGCGCAGCAGAATCGTGGCGAAAGCCAGCAGAGCCGCCAGCAGAATCCCCCCGAACACCCCGCCCGCAGTCAGGGCGCGGACAAAGGCGTTCCTCTCCTCCGTGATGTCGGCCATCGCCAGCAGGCAACCGACGTTCCGGCCCGCCACGTCGCGCAGGGGAATGGCGGACACATGCCAGACCTTGCCGCCGAAGCCGACCTCCCTGTTCCCGTTGCCGAGGCCATGCCCGGTATGCGGGTCATGATCGGCCAGCGGCGCGAAAACGTCGGGCAGACGGCCCTGGGACGCATAGGCGACCACACTGTGCGGGAGGCGGTCCCAGTCGGGCTCCCGGCCCAACAGGCGCCTGCCCGCCTCCCATTCCCCGCGGTCGAGAAACTCCTTGTGCAGAGCAAGGGCCAGATGGACCCCGGCGCGCCCCTGCAGCCGCGCCAGAACCTCCCCGATCCCAACCCCCAAATCCACAAAGCCAAGCGGCCCCTCCGCCGCCGCGACCGGCGTCACCGAGTGCAGGCCGAAAATGCCATTGGAGCTGAGTTCGAGCCCCGTGGCAACCCGACCGGCGCGTTCGGCCTCGAGGACCGTGACGGCATCGACCGGTCCCCCGGCCGGCCCCTCCGCCGGCAGATACCACCGCCGGACGGTGCGGTCGGAATTCAGCAGACGGCAATGGGTGATGCCGATCTCCCGGCGCAGCGCCTCGAACACAGGTCGCCATGCCAACAAGACCTGTTCCGGATTCCCCTCCCGGAACCCCTGCTGCAAGCGCGGATCATGGGTCATGGCCCGGGCCACGTTCTCCAGCCTTTGCCTGGCATCCTCCAGAAGGCCGTGAAAGCCCGTGTCAACCCGTTCCGTGATACGGGAAAAGTGCCCGTCCAGATGCCGCCGGTGCTCCCGCAGAAGCAGCCATCCGCCCAGCCCGAACACCAGGAGCAGCATCGCCGCCAACGGCGGCAGCAGGCGCTGCAGCAGCGGTCGCGCCGAAGCCTCGACCCGCCGCCGGGAGGCCAGCACCGCCAGAAAACCGATACCCAGCAGGGCGGCCAAACCCAGGACCGGCGCCGCCCGCACAGCGATGGCCAACCGCCATTTCCGGGCATCCACGTCCAGGCCAAGCACCGCCACCACGCTCCCGTTATCCGGCTCGACCAACGGCATCAGCGCCGAAATCCAGGTTCCCCAACGGTCGGTCACCGGACCGATGACGGTGGCATTCCCGGCGGCGAACGCACGATGGTACCCTGCCGCAGCCTCGGGGTAGGGAGCGCCGGGCAGCAGGTAGTCGGCGGATTCGGGCGACTCGCTGTCCACGTAAATGAACAGCTCCCCGCCCTCCCTCCGCCCCAGCAGATAGACGAACCGGTAGGTTGCGTCAGCCCGCCGGGCGGCGACCAACTGCTCCTTGATCCGCCGGTAGGCCGGACGCTCCAGGTCGTCCCCGCTGCCGGCCAGCGAGCGGACCTCGGCCATGTCCACCGACTGCCCCACCAGCCACGCCTGCTGCATCAGCTCGCCGCGCATCCGCCGGTCGGTCTGGCGCACGGCGAAGACAAGCAGCAATCCTCCCGCCGCCGCCATCGCCAGCATCAGCCATCCTGCAATCCCGCGTGTTTTCAAGGCCCCACCTTGTGCCTAGACAAAACTGTTTTTCCGGCTATTCGCCGCACTGATTCTAGGTCCAATGCGATCAATATAGTTTCTTTTTACTCAATACTATGTTCCGCCCGGTCTCGGGGCATGGGTTCAGGGTGCCTGCGGGGGCGGGACGGGGTCCTTCACTCGTTCCATGATCTCCCGGATGGTGTCCGGAATGGCCAGAAAGGCGTCCAGCACCGCAGGGTCGAAATGCTTTCCCCGGCCCTCGATCATCATGGCGTGGACCTTATCGAGGGGGGAGAAGGGCTCCAGCCGGTAGGGTCGGCTCGAGGTGAGGGCGTCGAAGACATCGGCCACGGCGACGATCCGCCCCTCGAGGGGAATCTCCTCGCCCTTCAAACCGCGCGGATAGCCGCTGCCGTCCCATTTCTCGTGGTGGCACCGGGCGATGACCTCCCCCAGCCGGATCACCGCCGCGTCCGAATGGTCCAGAATGCCCGCGCCGATGCGGGGATGCTGGCGCATGACGGCCCACTCCCCGTCGTCGAGCGGCCCCGGTTTGAGCAGAATCCGGTCGGGGATGCCGATCTTGCCGATGTCGTGCATCGGGGCCGCCGCCTGAATCAGCCGCACCCGTTCTTCCGGCAAACCGAGCCGCCGGGCGATGGCCGCCGCGTACAGGCTCATCCGCTGGATGTGCAGCCCGGTCTCCTCGTCCCGGTATTCGGCGGCCGCCGACAGGCGCATGATGGTTTCCAGGGCCGCCTCCCGGATGCGTTCGGTGGCTTCGCGCAGGCTGCGGGTCTTGGCCTCCACCTCGGCTTCGAGCTTCTTCTGGTAATCCCGCATGTGCTCGTGGTAGGCCTTCACCTGCACCAGCGTCTTCACCCGCGCCCGCAGTTCCCCGATTTCCACGGGCTTGGCCAGAAAATCGTCCGCCCCCGCCTCGAGCGCCCGGATACGGTCCTGCACCTCGTCCAGCGCCGTCACCATCACCACGGGGATAAGGGAGGTCGCCGGATCGCTCTTCAGCCGGCGGGCGGTCTCGAAGCCGTCGATCCCCGGCATCATCACATCCAGCAGGATCACGTCCGGGTCCAGTTGGGCGGCTTTTGCCAGAGCCTCCTCGCCGCTGTGCGCCAGCACCACTTCGGTTCCGGTGGACGTCAGGATGGCCTCGATGAGCATCAGGTTGACGTCGTTGTCGTCCACCGCCAGGACTACCGGTTTGTCGCGTGATTCGCCAGCCATGTTTCCCCCCCGTTGCTTGTGGCTCCGCCGCCGGGACAACCAGGGACCAAAACCAGACAGACGGCGGGACCAACGGAAAACCGGCACCCTCGCCCGCAGGCTCAGGCGTCTTCAATGGTATATCAGGCAACTACCTTGCCCGTCCCGGACCGTTCCTGCAATCCCCACCGGGAAAAAAGACGGCCGGATCCGGTATCAGGCTACCGGCCGAGGCGGGCAAGGATGGCGGCGAGGATGTCCTCGACCGGGGCGAGCCGGCCGGTGCCCTCGTCGCCGCAGGCGACCCGGCCCGAGCCGGGGCCGACGAAGGTCACGCCCCAGTCGCGCAGGCGAGCGCAGTTGGCCTGGACCGCCCGGTTGGCCCACATGCGGGGATTCATGGCCGGCGCCACCAGAATCGGCCCGGCCTGGGAGAGGGCGAAGGTACTGAGCGCGTCGTCGGCGATGCCGTTGGCCATCTTGCCGAGGATGTTGGCGGTGGCGGGAACGATGGCCAGCAAGGCGGCCCGCTCGGCCAGGGCGATGTGCTCCGGCTGCCAGGTGGGCAGGCTCCACAGATCGGTGACCACCGGCTGGCGGGACAGGGTCAGAAAGGTCTGCGCCTGGACCAGCCTCGTGGCGCTTTCGGTCATCACCACCCGGACCTCGATCCCGGCCTGGACCAGCTTGCTGGTGAGATCGGCGGCCTTGTAGGCGGCGATGGAGCCGGTGACTCCGAGCACGACCAGGGGTTGTTCATTCATGGTTCCACGGCGCTCCGCAGCGGCAGGTCGCCCGGCGGGCGGCGGCAAGCACCGATACCAGATCGGCCACCGCCTCGTCGAGGACATCGTTCACAATCAGATACTCGTACTCGCGCCAGGCGGCGAGTTCGGCCCGGGCGTTGCGCAGACGGCGCTGGATGACTTCCTCCGCATCGGTCCCCCGTCCGCGCAGGCGCCCTTCGAGCGCCGCCAGGGAAGGCGGGCCGACGAAAACAAAGACCAGGGACGGGGCCAGGGGCGTGCCCGCGGCGCTCGCCCGCACCAGCCGCGCCCCCTGCACATCGATGTCCAGCAGCACGTCGCCACCCGCGCGGACCGTGTCCTCCACCTCGGCGCGCAGGGTGCCGTACAGGTTGCCGTGGACCTCGGCGTGTTCGAGGAACTCGCCCGCCGCCACCCGGCGCTGAAAGTCCGCCCGGTCGAGAAAATGGTAGTCCACCCCGACCGTCTCCCCCGCGCGCGGCGCGCGGGTGGTGCAGGACACCGAGAAGCGGACTCCCGGGCAGCGGGCCAGAAATTGCCGGTAGACCGTGGTCTTGCCGACCCCGCTGGGGCCGGAAAGCACCATGACCAGACCGGGACGAGTTGGCAGGACACTGTTCATCACGGCACGCGGAACCCTTTCGCGGTCACCACCAGCCGAGCCAGCGGGACATCAGCAGGGCAAGAATGAATGTAATCGCCCCCACCACCCATTTGGTCATCGGGCTTCCCTGGCCGCTCTCGGCGGACCGCTTGGACCGGTCGAGCGCCGCGCCGCGCAGCAGGACCTGGATGTCCGCCTTGCCCAGGCGCAGCTTCGCGCCGGTCGTGAACTTGGTGAGGCTCTTCACCCGCCGCTCGTCCAGGACGGTGCCCGAAGTGCTCGCCACATCCTCGACCAGCATATCGTGGGGATTCACCAGAATGCGGGCATGGGAGCGGGAGAGTCCCATCTCCTTGATGCAGATCGTGTTCTCGCTCGACGCGCCGATCGTGTTGCGGCCGGGCCAGAGCGCATGGCGCTCCTGTTTTCCCTCCTCGCCCACGAAGGCCAGCTCGTAGGGGGACGGCCCCGAACTCTCGCCCACGGTCAGGAACATGTGGCCGAAGCGCAGCATGTCCCCCTCCTCGATGACCGAGGAGGTGATGGGCTGCTCGTTCTTGTACAGCTCGGTGCTCGAACAGTTGGTGGCGGTCAAGACCCGCCCCTCGCGCTGGAGGCTCACATGGATGCGCCCCACATGGCGGTCCACCTCCCCTTTCAGGCAGATGGTACACTGCGAGGAGCGCCCGATGGTGATCGCGCCGCCACCGCCCAGGGTGTCGCTGTCGAACTCGCGGACGTTTTCGCCGCGGTAGTTGAATATTTTGCAGATCGGCATGGTTCCGCACATCCCACTCAGGGAACCTGGAAGAACTCGCAGGCGTTCCGGGTCGTGATTTCGGCCAGCGTGTCGGGCGACACCTGTTTGACTTCGGCAATGCGCAGGGCGGCCTCGCGCAGATAGGCTGGCACATTCCGCTTGCCCCGGTGGGGAACCG
>LVAZ01000276.1:1278-1574 GCA_001603055.1 Victivallales bacterium Lenti_02 | reverse complement strand
CCGTCGAGGTAGCCTTGCCGATGGTGAAGACCACGCCGGGCGTGAACGCCAGCGTGTAGTTGTCCGCGAGGAACGCACCGTTGTCCGCCAGCGCCAGCGTGCCGGCGAGGATGGCGTAGGTGTCGGCATCCTCGCCGGGGTCGCGGGCGAGCGCGCCGGTGAAGGCGGGCGTCTCGCCTTCGACCGCGCCCCCGTGCGAGTAGGCCAGTTCCGGATCGTCCCCGCCGAAGGTCTTGGACTGGCCGGCGGCGGGGGTCACGGTGAGCACAGCCTTGCCGATCTCAAAGGTCTTGTCC
>LVAZ01000276.1:0-1265 GCA_001603055.1 Victivallales bacterium Lenti_02 | reverse complement strand
CCGTCCCGGACCTCGGGCTCCGGCTGGTGCGCCGTGCCGTCGTAGGTCGCGGGGGCGATGTCGGCCACCGTGAACGTGCCGGCGTTCTTCGGGTTGATCGTGAACATCGCCCCGGCGGTGAACGCCAGCGTGTAGTTCGCCGCCTTGAACGCGCCGTTGTCCGCCAGCGCCAGCGTGCCGGCGAGGATGGCGTAGGTGTCGGCGTCCTCGCCCGCGACACGGGCGAGCGCGCCGGTGAAGGCGGGCGTTTCGCCTTCGACCGCGCCCCCGTGCGAGTAGGCCAGTTCCGGATCGTCCTCGCCGAAGGTCTTGGACTGTCCGGCATCCGGGGTCACGGTCAGCGTTGCCTTGCCGATGGCGAAGGCCAGGGGCGCGGAGACCGCGCCCTCGTGGTTGGCGTCGGCAACGACCGAGGCGACCACCTGGTAGGTGCCCGCATTGGTCGGCTTGTCGGCGCTCGGACCGTAGACGGTCTCGCCCGTGCCGCTGTAGCTGTAGGTGACTTCGCCCGCCGAGCCGGTCGTGTCGGTGGTGTCCGGTCCCTGCCCGGCGCCGGTGTAGGTGTAGGCCGTGGTGCCGGTGGCGGCGACCGTCGAGGTAGCCTTGCCGATGGTGAAGACCACGCCGGGCGTGAACGCCAGCGTGTAGTTCGCCGCCTTGAACGCGCCGTTGTCCGCCAGCGCCAGCGTGCCGGCGAGGATGGCGTAGGTGTCGGCGTCCTCGCCGGGGTCGCGGGCGAGCGCGCCGGTGAAGGCGGGCGTTTCGCCTTCGACCGCGCCGGTCACGACGCAGGCCAGTTCCGGATCGTTCTCGCCGAAGGTCTTGCCCTGGCCGGCGGCGGGGGTCACGGTGAGCACAGCCTTGCCGATCTCAAAGGTCTTGTCCTGCGTGCCGGTGTAGTTGCCGATGCCGAAGACGGTGACCGTCGCGGTCCCGGCATTGGTGTTGCCCGCGTAGGAAAGCGTGTAGTCGGTGTCCTTGACCAGCAGCGTGCCGCCGTCCCGGACCTCGGGCTCGGTGCGCCGTGCCGTCGTAGGTAGCGGGCACGATGTCCGCCACCGTGAGCGTGCTGACGTTCTTGGCGACAATGGTGAGGGTGAAGGAGGCGGTGGCGGTATTGTATGCGACCTGGCCGTCGTCGGCGGTGACGGTGAACAACTGGGTGGCGGCGGCGGTGATCGCCGTGATGGTGACCGTGCCGGTCGCCCCGTCGATGGCGACCGCGGCGAAGCCGACGGTGGCCGGGCTGAGGGAGTAGACCACGG
>LVAZ01000275.1 GCA_001603055.1 Victivallales bacterium Lenti_02 | reverse complement strand
AGGGCAAGCGCCTTTTGTCAAGGGGCGGCCTGGCTGCCGGGACAGATGCCCGAATCGTAAATCCTGGCCCGGAACACCCATTTCCCAAGCTGGAAAAGAGTTCTCCTGGTCAGCAACACCCTCCATCGTCGCACGGGGGCGACTCCCACCTTGAAGCTGGCAAAACCTCCGGTGGGTATGGTGGTCCCATCTCCGTTTTCATCGGTGCCGGTATCGCGCCCATTCAGCGATGCACCGGGGCCAAGCCCCCGGACATTTCAGGCAGGAACTTCGGGGAAGTTCCATACAAGGGCGCATACCGTTTTCCGCGCCGGACCTGGGGCGACGTGCCCCAGGCTATGATTATGCTGTGCCTCCAGCACATGAGACAAAAGACCGACAATTCCTCGGCATAGGAATCGGTTGCCTGGACATGGCTTGCACCCCGTTCCGGCTCAGGACTCGATCATGCGGCAGGTGCCGGCGACCCAGTCGGCGTCGAAGAGGCGGGGGACGCGGACCTGGGGGAAGGCCGGGGCGGTCTCGTCGCGGTCTTGCAGACGGTCGATGACCAGACCGGCCAGACCGTCGTAGTAGCCCCAGCAGGCGATGCCGCGCGGATAGAAGCAGAGGTTGTTGCCGCAGAAGGTCTCGAAGAAGATTTTCGGTTCCTGGCTGTTGGTGGTGGTCTGCCAGTCCCAGTAGCGGTCGGCGAGCTGGCGCAGATCGACGCCGCGGTAGAAGGCGGCGATGTCGCGCAGCATGTTCATGGAAACCCAGCCGGGATTGCGGGCGGAGCCGGCCAGGCCCTTGAGGCTCTCGGGCAGCTTGTCGCGCTCGTAGGCGAAGTCGGTGTGGACGCAGCCGTATTCGCGGAGGCAGCGCTCGGTGGCGACGCGCAGGTCGATCCGCAGCTTCTCCCGGTCGAGACCGAGGTCGATGCCCACCATGTCGAGGGGGACGAGGCCGTTGGCGGTGTAGATGTGGGGAGCGTCCCAGCCGGGCACCTCGTCCACATCCATTTTCTCGCCCGACCAGGGATCGACGATGCCCTTGCCCGCCTTGTCGAGGAGGGTGACGAAGTGGTCGCCCGCCCAGCCCTTCTCGGCGATCAGGGCACGAATGCGGCGGACGGCGTCGGCGCAGGCCTCGGCCAGTTCGTCGTTGCCGGCGAGGCGCATGAACTCGGTGCCGGCGGCGAAGGCGGCGAGGGTTTTGACGGCGAGGTAGATCTGGTCCCGGCCGTACTGGATGGCGGGGGAGGCGTCGTCGATGGTGTTGGCGACGCCAAGGTCGGGGACGCCGTTGCCGGTGGTGTCGCAGGCGAAGAGGAACTGGAGGTAGCGGCGGATGGTTTCGGCGTGCTTGCGGATGGTCGAGTCGTCGCCGGTGCGGCGCTGGTAGGCCCAGGAGAGGATGAGGTAGTTGGTGGTTTCCTCGACCTCCATCTCGTGGTGGTAGTCCTGGCCGCAGGCGGAGGAATGGCTGCCGGTGTCGTGGGAGAGGAACAGGGTGTCCTGGCCGCGCGGGCCGAGGCTTTTGCTGCCGTCCTTCGAGTATTCCGGCCAGAAATCCAGCTCGATGCGCAGCAGCTCGGGCCAGACGGCGAGGTAGAAGGGGGATTGGGTGAACTCGACGTCCACGGTGGAGTGGAAGTAGCAGGAGCCCTCCCAGACGCTGAACCAGTCGCGCCCGTCGGGCCGCACCGCCCACCAGGTGTCGAGCAGCCAGGAATGGAGGCTCTGGGCCAGGAGGTTGACCACGCTCTTGGCGCCGTTGCCGCTGGCGACGATGCCGTCCACGCGGGCGGCGTTGGCGAAAAGCGCGCCGGGATTGGCCCGCGCCCAGTCGGCCACGGCGTTCAGGTCGGCGAAGCGTTCGGCGTATTTGAAGGGGCAGCGATCGCCCTGGACGGTGAGATTGGGGGCGGAGTGGCTGCACCAGGCGGCTTCGAGGGCCACCGGCTCGGCCAGCCGCACGGTCTGGCGGATCGCCGTGCCCAGCCGCCGCCCCGCAACCGCGACCAGCCGGTCGCGCTGGGGCCAGACTTCGGTCATGGGCTTGGCGCGGGTGCCGCCCGTCTCGGTCGACGAGCGCAGGCTGTTGAAGCAGAGGTCCACCGCGTCGGGATCGCTCGGCTCGGCGACCAGTTGCGGGCCGGTGAATTCGAGGAACAGCTCGATTTCCGCCGGGCGGCTGCCCTTGCCCTCCCAGCGGAAGCCCCCGGCGATGGGTTCGGCTTCGAGGCGCAGGCCGATGACCGGGGTGGTCGAGAAGGCCGCGTCGCGGGGCCGGAAGGGGGTGGCGATGGTGAGCTTCACCTTGGTGCCGCTCTTCGAGTCCATGCCGATCAGGGCCATGGTGCAGGGAGTCAGACGCTGATCGAGGAAACGGAAGGTGTCGCCCTGGGGGCAGAGCGGGAAGACCACCTCGCGGCCCTCGATCACCGCCCCGGCCCGGATATGCAGCGCGGGCAGGGCGTCCCAGCGGTCGAAACGGACAATCCCGCACGTCCGGTGGACCGGGTCCATCACCAGACCATGACGGGAACCGAGAACGGACAGGGCATCGGCGATGAGCTGCATGGCGCAACCTCCGGGTTTAGAGATGCTCGGGTTTGCCCCCTCGGGACATGAGGGCGCGGACCGCCTCGCGCGGGTCGCGGCCCTGGTACAGGCCGGCATAGACCTGCTCGATGATCGGGGTCTCGACATGGTTCCGCTGGGCGAGCTGGTAGGCGCTCTCGGCGGTGGTGACCCCTTCGGCGACCTTGCCGCCCATTTCGGCCACGATGTCGGCGAGCGCCCGGCCCTTGCCGAGCTGTTCGCCCACGAAGCGGTTGCGGCTGTGGCGGCTCATGCAGGTGACGAAGAGGTCGCCGACGCCGCTGAGGCCGCTGAAGGTTTCGGCCCGGCCGCCGAGGGCGACGCCCAGGCGGGCCATCTCGCGGATGCCGCGGGTCATCATGGCCGCCTTGCTGTTGTCGCCGAAACCCATGCCGTCGCAGACGCCGGCGGCGAGGGCGAGCACGTTCTTCAAGGCCCCGCCCAGCTCGACGCCGGTGACGTCATGGCTGCTGTACACCCGCAGGAAATCGTTCGAGAAGGCCTCCTGGACGGCCTCGTAGACCGAGGCGTCGCGGGAGGCCGCGACCACGGCGGTGGGAATGCGCCGGGCCACCTCCTCGGCATGGCTGGGACCCGAGAACACCGCGTAGCGCCGACGCCCGAGCATGTCCTCGACCAGCTCGCTCATCCGTTTCAGCGTGCCCGTCTCGATGCCCTTGGCCACATTCACCAGAATGGTCCGTTCGGGCAGGGAAAGCGAGGCCAGGCGTTCGAGCAGACCGCGCAGGTATTGGGCTGGGGAAGCCAGCACCACCTGCTCCGCGCCGTCCACCGCCGCCGCCAGATCGGCGGTCAACTCCAGCCCCTCGGGCAAGGGGATGCCCGGAAGGAACCGGGTGTTCTCCCGGCTGGCGCGCATCTCGCGGACATAGTCGGGGAAAAAACCCCAGAGCCTCACCCGGTGGCCATTGCCATGCAAAACCAGGGCCAGGGCCGTGCCCCAGCCGCCATCGCTCAAAACCGCGAAATCTCCCATCAACTGCGTTCCTTCTGGCCAAAGCGGTGTTCGGTGCCCTGAATCAGGCGGCGGATATTCGAGCGATGGCAGAAGATCATCAGCGCGGCCAGAGCCAGCAGCAGCACCAGGGTCGGCCCGAAGGCGTCCCCGCGCTTGAGGATCAGATGCGCAATCGGCAAGGTGACGGCGGCGGCCATGCTCGCCACCGAGACATAGCGGGATAGGTAGAACATGGCGACCCAGGCCAGGAGGCAGCAGATGACCGGCCAGAAGGCGATCGCCACCAGCGCCCCGATGCTGGTCGCCACCCCCTTGCCACCCTTGAAGCGCAGCCAGAACGGAAAGACGTGCCCGGCCACGACGGCGGCGGCGGCGAACAGACCGGCCAGCTCGCCGGCCACCGTGCCGGAGGAACCGTTGGCCAGACGCAGGCTGAGCTGCACTGCGGTCAGCCCCTTGAGAAAGTCCAGGGCGAAGCAGGCGTAGCCCCAGTCCCGGCCCAGCACCCGCCGCACGTTGGTGGCGCCGATGTTGCCGCTGCCGTGGCGGCGGATGTCCAGCCCGTTGAACTTGCCGATCAGCAAGCCCCACGGAATACTCCCGACCACGTAGCTCAAGATCACCACCCAGAGCGTTGTTCCGAAGGTCATTCCCTGTCTCCTGTTTACCACTGGCACTCCAGCCAGGATCACACGCCGTTCTGACGCAAACTGTAGCACTCGCGACAACGGAAAATGTCCAGGCCGAGGATCATGGTCTCGTGCTCGCCCTGGACGATGGTCACTTCGTCGCCCTCGTCCAGGTCCAGACGGACCGGATCGTTGTCGGCCACCAGCACGGCGGGACCGCGGAGAACCTTGGTCCGGATCACGGTCCGCCGGTCCACGACGATATGGTTCACCTGGTCCGAGCAGTTGTTGAAGGCCAGCCCGATGCCCACCCGGAACAGACTCTGGGTGATGTTGCGGAAATAGCCCGTGCTGCCGAAGGGGGTCGCCACCACGAGACCATCGCCCACAATCTGCCCCTTGTAGAGTTCATCGTCCAGCCACAGCCGGTAGCGGACGGAGCTGGTGACGATGCCCTTGCTCATGGAGAGATCGTTGAGGGCGATCAGCTCGCGACCGTCCGCCGTGCGCGCCACCAGTTTGCCGACCCGGGATTGCCTGAGTTCCCCCCGGACGAGGAGGTTGAGGACCCGTTCGTCGGGATGGGCCGGGCACTTGGGGTTCATGCGCCGGTCCCGCAGCGGGCATTTGGGCACGCCCGGCCAGTCCCGCTCCGCGCCGAGCAGGGAACCGTCCCCGCCGTGGGAGATGACCACATCGGGATTCCCCTCCACCTCCACGACGGGAAAATCGCGGAGCAGATGGCGCAAATCGTCGAGATGGCGACCGCAAAGAACGGCGCGAATAGGTTTGTCGGGCGTCGCGGCCGCGAGTTCGGTCCGTTTGCAGTCCATCGGGGTAGCGCAGCTCTCGGGTGACTGATTGTGCGCCCGTTAGGATAGCGCAAGGCGCGCGAAAAGCAACGCAAGCGGGCCGTCCCGGAAGCACGGTGGCAGCCTGCGGCACCCGGCACGGCCCGTTCACGGTGCCAGATGGTTTCCGTACCCGTTGTCCGCCAGCAGGGTCCGGGCGGCGGCGGCCTCGCCGGCCGGCACCACCACATAGTAGGAGCCCTCCGCCCCGGCCAGAGTGGCGTGCGAGAAGGTCTGGAGATCGCCGGGGTGCAGGTCGTTTTCCCGGAGAAACGCGATGGCCAAATCCGCCTCCCACTGCCTGCCGAAGCTGGCTACCGTTCGGAGCATTGCCGGTTATCCTTGTGCTGGCTCTGGCCGCAACAACCCCCCTTCAAAGTACGCCCGATTCCACGCGGCGCAAACGCCGCCGGGGAAAAGACCCCATACATGTATACATAACATGCTTTGATCCAGAGAATTGAGAATACAACGGCTTGACAACCCGCATTCCGTCCTGTATATGGTATTCCGCTGGGTTCCGGCAACGAGCCGGGACCGGGAATCGTCGCGGCCGCCAGGCCGGAGCAAAAAGGTGGAGAGCCATGCGCGCGTTTCGTCGGTTCCTTTTCATCGCCACGCTGACAGTCGGTCTGTCCGGCCTTGCCAACACGTTTGTGCGAGTGGAGAGCGAACGGGGCCACCGCCTGAACGAGACGCTCTGGAAGACGGAATGGGGGTCCTACCAGAAGGCCAAGGAGGATGTCCGCCGCATCGCGGTCAAGGTCCGCAACAACAGCGACCGCCCGCGCACCTACATCATCGAGTGGTATTTCCTGGCCAGGAACCCGCTCGACCGGGAGCTGAGCGTCTCCTGCTGGGGCGGGGTCGAGACGAAGCTCGGTCCCAGCGAGGAAGTGACCTACCACATCGTCTCCGACCGAATCGTCGGCATCGAGGAGAATTACAAGGCTCTGGGCAAACGCTACTATACCGGGGGCGAGTTCAACGGCTATCTGGCGACCGTCCGCGAGGGCAACGTGTTCATCCGCAAGCAGGGTTCGAAGCTCGCCTCGTCGCAGTTCGTGGAGAAGGCCATGGAGCTGGCCCGGCAGGTGAACCCCGACATGCCCAGGGAGTAGCCGCAAAAAACCCCGTTCCCACAGGGGAAACGGGGTGGATTTGTGGTATGCCCGGCGCGATTTGAACGCACGACCTTCTGCTCCGGAGGCAGACGCTCTATCCAGCTGAGCTACGGGCACCCATGAACTGGAGCCATACTGTACTCCCCGCCCGGACAGGCGCAAGCCGGAACGGCGAGGGAATTCAGTTTTCGCCATCGACTTCGAGTTCGCCCAGGTCCATTTCGGCCACGACGGAACGCCCGAGCAGCTCGATGTTGACGACGACCCGGGTCTTGCCCTTGCGGACTTCGACGATGCCGGAGGTTCCCCGGAGGGGACCGTCGGCAACGGTGACCGGCGTGCCGGGACGGATTTCGGGCATGACCTCGAGTTCCACGGCGTCCTGGAGCTGTTCGAGCCGCTGGAGTTCGCGCAGTTCGGCGACCAGGACGCCCTCCTGCGCGTCGTCGACCTCGACCAGATGGACGATGCGGTGGCATTCCAGAAACAGCGCCCGGTTCTCCTGGCCGAGCCGGGCGAAGACATAGCCCCGGAACATGGGGAGAAACACCTCGACCGTGCGGCGCTGGTAGCGCCGTTTCTGACGCAGCAGGGGCAGATAGCAGGGGATGCCGTGGCGGGCGCAGTACTCCGCCACCACCTTCTCGGTCCGGGCCTTGCAGTAGGCCGGCGTCCAGCGCGCCCCCTCGCCGCGTTCGAGGGAGGGGGGCGGGGGCAGGTCGGCAAGAGCGGCGGACGGTTTCATTCCTGGAACAGCTCGGGGGCGATGCGCGAGACGAATTCGCGGCAGAGGGCGGTGACCTCGTCGGCGCTGGCGCAGTCCATGGCCTGGGCGACCAGATCCTGGGCCTCGAGCATGTTGATGTCCCGCACCAGGTCCTTGATGATCGGGATGGCGACCGGGCTCATGCTGAGTTCGTTGATGCCCAGCCCCAGAATCAGCGGCAGATACAGCGGTTCGGCGGCCATTTCCCCGCAGATGCCGACCCAGCGGCCCTGCTCGTTGGCGGCGCGGACCACGCGTTCGAGCAAGCGGATGATCGAGGGATGGCCGGGCTGGTAGAGATAGGAAATATCCGGGTTCGAGCGGTCCACGGCCATGGTGTACTGGACCAGGTCGTTGGTGCCGATGCTGAAGAAGTCCACGTAGGGGGCCAGCTTGTCGGCGATCATGGCGGCGGCGGGCACCTCGATCATGATCCCCACATCGAGGTCGGGGTTGTGGGGGATGCCCCGGCGTTCGAGATCGGCCTTGACGTCGTCGAGGATGGCGAGGGTGCTGCGCAGCTCGTCCACGGTGGTGATCATGGGGAAGAGAACCCGGACCTTGCCGTGGGCGCTGGCGCGGAGTATGGCGCGGAGCTGGTTGCGGAATATGTCCTCCCGGTGCAGGCAGAAGCGGATGGCGCGCATGCCGAGGAAGGGGTTCATCTCTACGGGCACATCGAGATGGGAGAGGAACTTGTCCCCGCCGATGTCGAGGGTGCGGAAGATGACCGAATAGGGCCGGATGGCCTCGGTCACCCGGCGATAGGTGGCGTACTGGCTCTCCTCGTCGGAAATGCCCCCCCCCTTCACGAACAGAAACTCGGTGCGGAAAAGGCCGATGCCGGCATGATGCATCGAGCCGAGGCGCCCGACCTCCTCGGCGAGTTCGACATTGGCGGCGACGCTCACATGGAAGCCGTCGCGGGTTTCGGCGGGGAGCATGGCGCTGGCCTCGATCTTCGCGCGCCAGGCGGCCTCCTGGCCGATGCGCTCGCGGTAGCGGACAAGCGTCGCCGCGTCGGGGCTGACAATCACCATGCCACGGTTGCCGTCGACCACGAGTTCGTCGCCGTCGACCACCATGACCAGACCCTCGCCGACCCCCACCACGGCGGGAATGCCGAGGGCGCGGGCCATGATGGCGGTATGGCTGGTGCGGCTGCCCATGCTGGTGACGAAGGCGACGACATTTTTCCGGTCCATGCCGGCCGTGTCGGAGGGCGAGAAGTCGTGGGCGATGAGAATGCAGCGCTCGGGCAGCTTGGACAGGTCGTTGCTCTCGCCGCCGACGAGCTTGCGGAGTATGCGGACGGCAAGGTCCTGAATGTCGCTGGTCCGCTCGGCGAAGAGGGAGTTGCCCACCCGGGCCAGGCGCTCGCAGAATTCGTCGATGTAGTTCTTGAGCAGATAACCCGCGTTCCGGCGATGGCGGCGGATGCGGCCGCTCACCTCCTCCTCGATCATCCCGTCCGCCGTGATCATCACCTGCATCTCGAGGATGTCCACCAGCTCCTGGTCGCCGCTCTGGCGGGCGCGGTCGCACAACTCCACGAGTTCGGCGCGGGCACGGGCCAGCGCGGACCCGAAGCGCAACACCTCGCCTTCCACCTTCTCGGGGGCCACTTCGTACTCGCGGACCGAGACAATGGAGGTGCCCACGACCACGGCCTTGCCGATCACGATTCCCGGGGAGACCCCGCTACCGTAAAGGGTGTCGGTCGGTGGGACGGCTTCAGTCTTCGCCGAATTTGTCCTTGAAGAGTCGCTCAAGTGCCTCAACCGCCTCCTCTGCATCAGGCCCTTCGGCAGTTAGGGTCAGTTCCGCTCCCTGCTCGGCCGCCAAGAGCAGAAGACCCATCACGCTTTTGGCGTCGCTCGCCGTACCCCCGCGCTCGAAGGAAATGCGGGAGGTGAACGTCAGCGCCAACTTGACGATCAACGTCACGGGACGGGCGTGCAGTCCGTACTTGTTCTGCACCTTGACCTGGATTGATATAGTCTTTGACTGTGCCATCGGAACCGGGATGGACAGACACCAGCGGCACTGCCCTTGTTTGACTGCCCCGGGAGGGGTGCGGAAACCAATCGCCCCCTGCCGGGGATAGGGGCGTGCTGCAATTGCGGCGAATCCTGCAATCGAACAATATGACGGCCCGTACTATACCGATCCGCCTGCGGAATGTCCACCGGGCCGCGCGGGCAAATGAAAACGACCTGTGAAACAAGACCGGCTCTGGCGGGGGCAGGAATACCAAGCCAGTCAAATGGTTGCACCCCGTTTGGTTGACCGCGGGGCCGGGCGAGGGCAAGCCTCGCCCCTGCGAACTGCGAGACACCGCCCTCATTGGCCGGGCTCGAAGGCCAAAACCGGCTTCTGCAACACGACAGGGCCGGGGGAACTGCTGGTGGCGGGATGCAGGCGCAGGACCGCCTAACTCGGCAGTGCGAAACAAAAAAACGGCGGCACCGGTCGCCAGGACCGATGCCGCCGCAAAATGCTACCGTCCGGAACTAGTAGCGGGGACGACGGGGACCGCGGTCGAAACCGCCGCCGCCGCCACCACCGCGACGGGGACCGCGGTCCTCGCGGGGACGGGCCTCGTTCACGGTCAGGCTGCGGCCTTCGACTTCGCGCCCGTTCAGGGCTTCGATCGCGGCGTTGGCCTCGTTGGCGTTGGACATCTCGACGAAGCCGAAGCCCTTCGAGCGGCCGCTGTCGCGGTCCATGATGACGCGGGCGGAGTCGACCACGCCGTACTCTTCGAAGTAGGAGCGGAGCTGGTCGTCGTTGGTGGAGTAGGAGAGATTACCGACGTAGATGTTCATTGGAGACAATTCCTTGGGGAGGGAAATCGGGCCGGTTGCGCACCAGCCCGGCTTGGGACTCAAGACCTAGTAGCGGTTGCGGCCACCGCCGCCGAAGCCGCCACCGTAACCGCCGCCGCCACCGCCGCCGCGACGGGGGCCGCGTTCCTCGCGGGGACGGGCCTCGTTCACGGTCAGGCTGCGGCCATCGACTTCGCGCCCGTTCAGGGCCTCGATCGCGGCGTTGGCCTCTTTGGCGTTGGACATCTCGACGAAGCCGAAGCCCTTCGAGCGGCCGCTGTCGCGGTCCATGATGACGCGGGCGGAGTCAACCACGCCGTATTCCGTGAAGTAGGAACGGAGCTGGTCGTCGTTGGTGGAGTAGGAAAGATTGCCGACGTAGATGTTCATTCTGCGATGTCCTTGCGTCCGCCAAGTGGTTCGTCATACGAATTCCGTGGGTCACCTTGGCGGGAATGACAGACGGGGGGAGAAACGAGAGACTATTGAGGGAAAAACATGGAGGGAGGAAGGGAAGTCCTCTGGCAGGATGCCGGAGCGGCCTGCGTCACGGAGGGTCGTCGCTGCAGAATACCGCGGAAACCGTTTCGGTTCCGCGAACGCTGTGTACACCAACCGGCGGTCGTTCAGCTTTTCTCACCCCGCCACCTGTCCGCTGGGTGTCGGAGCCAGCCCGATTTCTGCGCCTCTGTCCCCTACCGGGCATCCGAGCAGAGACGTCGCCACCATTGCGTGGCGAATGCGGAAGCACCGACCGAAACCGGTGCAAAGGGAAACCAACCGTCGACCTCCGGATGTGTACCAATAGATCGGCCGGCGAACCGGCCACTGCAACAGCACGGGCGAAACACCCGTCAACACTCATGAATGTACAGGTTCCGGGGTGGTGTGCAAGTTTCTCAAGCAAACAACCGCAAGAATTTGTGCAATCCGTAGTGGAAACGGCCCGTTTTTTTCTTCCGCCCCGGGCGGTGCCGGACTTCCCGGCGGCGGCAAACCGGGGTCAGGACTGGCGCCGACGCCGGAGCAGCAAGCCCAAAGAACCGACCAGCACCACCAGACCGAAGGCCGCGAAGGGCAAGGCCAGGCGGATGCCCGCACGGGGCTCCGCCGGGGGCGGGGGGGACTCCTCGCGCGAAGCTCCGGCCAACTCGTCCGGCGCGGCGGAATCCTCGCCCCCGGGGGCCAGGCTGATCGCGGCCAGCGGGGGCAGCTCCACTTCCCGGTAGACCACCTCCGCGAAAACCGAATCCCAGGCGGCGGCCAGCGGCAGGTCCATCCCCGGATTCTGGGCCTTCACCTGGCAGGAACAGGGCCCCGCCAGGAAAGTCGCGGCATCGGCGACCACATCGGCCCGGATGCCCTTGTCCACAATGGCGTAGAGCACCCGCCCGCGGCCGAAGACCGGAAACACCATCGGCCCCTTCAGCTCGCGCAGGTCGGCTTCGGTGGCGAGCAGGGTCTGGACCAGCACCTGTTCGCGGGGATCGTCCCGGCGGACGGGGACCACCGAGAAACGGATGGCCAGCTCGGGACCGGCGCCATGCGGCTCCGCCGCCGCCTCCTCCGCCTCCGGCTGGGGGGGAAGCTCCAAGGTCCCCTCGAGGTCGCGGAGTATGCGGTCGAGCCGCTCCCGCACGGCCCGATCATGCCCGGCATCGCCCGATTCGAGAAACAGAAACACGGCCGTGTCGCCCGCGAGCAGCTTCCCGGCCAGCGCGGCGCGCGCGGGGGAATCCTGCACCAGCGCCAAGCCGGCGGCGGTGGCAGGAAGATCGAGAATGGGCGGACGGACCGCGCCGCCCGGCGGGAAGCGCAGGCTCATGCCCGCGTTCGCTCCCGCCCCCTCGATCTCCCGCACGGCCACGTTGATCGGACGCTCCGCGGCGAAGGCCGCCAAGGCTTCCCGGAAATCCGCCGGCACGGGTTCGGGCAGGCGAACCTCGAGCAGATAGGTGTCCGTGTCCCAGAATTCGAGCGCGTAGCGGAAGACCGGCACCGAGCAGGCGCTCGCCAGCCAGCCGCTGAAGAGAATCAGGAAAAACGGAAAACGGACATTCATGCGCGACCCCGTCGGCTTGGGTTTGAATCGCCGGTTCGACGGAAACAAGTTACCCCCGTCCGACTGGAATGCCACCGGAGCGGTCGCCATGAACCGACGCCTTGCCGAAAACGAACGATTCCTCCGCTCGATCTACCGGGGCGGGACGGATCGTCCCGCCTTCTGTTGCCTGCTGCCCCACACGCCGATCTACGCGGTGCCGGGCGGTCCCTTCAATCTTTCCACCGCTCCCGTGCGGGAATGGGTGGGCTGGGTGGCGGAGGACTACCGGCGCCAGGTCGAGCTGGTCGAGGCGATCGGCCACGACGGCGTGCCCACCGCCCGCCTGCTCACCGGCACCGAAATCTTCGCCCAGGCCTTCGGCTGCCCGGTCCACCAGTACGAGGACAGCAATCCCTGCGCCCTGCCCCGCGTAGCCAATGCCGCCGAGGCCGACGCCATCGCCCTGCCCTCTCTCTGGGACTGCCCCGGCCTGGTCCGGGTCTTCGAGCTGGGCAAAGCGGTGCAGGCGGAGCTGGGGCTCGAAGCCGTGCTCGGCCCCTGCGACATGCAGACCGGGTTCGACATCGCCGCGCAAATCTGGGAGAAGACCGACTTCCTCTGCGCCATGGCCACGCCGGGCGAACGGGACGCGGTGAAGCGCCTGGTCGGCATCTGCGCCGAATTCTACCGCAACTTCCTGGCCGAGCTGCGCCGGGAATTCCCGACCATGAGCCCCTGCCACTGCCCCAGCGCCTGGGCCCCGCCCGAGCTGGGACCGTGGACCAGCAACGACGAATGCGGCATCATCAGCACCGAGATGTTCGAGGAATTCGCCTTGCCGGAACTCATCGAGCTGTCCCGGACCTTCGGCAGCCTGGGCATGCACTGCTGCGCCGCCGCCGAGCACCAGTTCCCCTCCTTCAACAAGATTCCCAACTTCTACGCCTTCAACCGCGTCCCCGCCAAGCAGGGCATCGATCCCATCCTCGAACACTTCGGCGGGCCGGAAGGCCCGGTCCACGTCCTCGCCTGGCTGTCCGACGCGACCATCGAGCGCCTGCTGCGCACCGCCCCCCCCGGCACCCGCTTCATCTTCGTGCGCTTCTCCCCCGACCACGACGACGCGGCCCGCTGGCTCGACCGCATACGCCAACTCGTTTAGAAAAAAACGCGGCTGGACAGCACGAACCTGTCCAACCGCGTCCAAGAAACGGGATGCCTGCCTCAGTCCGCTTCCAGGGAATACTCGCGGGCGGGGAGGCCATCCTGGCGGGCGCTGGCCACGTGGCCGTCGTGGTAGGCCCAGTTGTTCATGTTGTTGTGGCGCGCGGCGGGGCGGTAGCCCGAGTTGGTGAGCGTGTCGACCGGCACGGTGGGACCGGGCCAGGGCACATCGCGCGGACCCACGCGCCCGCAGTCGTTGACTTCGCCGAGCATCAGCGTGCCCGAGGGCTCCTTGAATTCGCTCAGGGAGCGCTGCTCGCTGACGCGGGCCTTGGTGCCGTTGAATTCGCCGTACTGGCGGGCGTAGGACCAGCGCACCATCCGGGTCGGGCTCCCGGTCGGGTTGGTCGGCCGGGCCAGGCTGTGCGAGGGGCAACGGAAGCTGTTGGCGTCGTTCACATACTGCCAGATGTACTGGGACCAGGCCCAGGTGACATCGGCACCGTTGTAGGGCTGCGGCCGGAACACGTTGTCCGGGTCGCGGCAGACCATGAACCGCTCGCGGTTGTCGTCCGCGTACATCATCATGCCGAGGCCCAGTTGCTTCATGTTGTTCACGCAGTTGATTTGGCGGGCTTTTTCGCGGGCCTGCTGGAGAGCGGGAAGCAGCATCGAGGCGAGAATCGCGATGATCGCGATCACCACGAGCAGCTCGATCAGAGTGAACCGACGGCGGGAAGGAGGACGGAAAACCATGATTGACTCCTATTTTGCCTGTTATGCCTGAGTGGAACACCAAACCCAGCAACGGGTTGTTATCCCAGGACTCTCGGAACGACCTCGATTTGTCTCGACCATACCCGCCTTGCCGAGAACCGTCAAGCCATTGTGCGGTTTTTGTGAAAAAAACATGGCGGGCCGACGAAGCCGGCCCNNCCATCTCGACGAAGCGGCGGAGGTTGTCGTGGCCGATGCGGATGGCGTTGAGGACGTCCTCGATGCCCTCGAACTCGATGGAGAGGACACCGTCGAAGCCCGCTTTCTTCATGACGCGGATGCACTGGAGGACGGGCACGTTGCCGTGGCCGATGATGGCGGCGCGGCGGTAGTTGCCGCCGCGGGTGAGCGCCCAGCCCTCGCCGGGGAAGACATCGGTGCCGGGCTTGAGGTGGAAGTCCTTGGCGTGGCAGTGGAAGGCGTAGGGCAGGAGACGGCCGACGGCGGTGGGCGGATCGTCGTCCACGCAGACGAAGTTGCCCATGTCGATCAGCACGCCGAAGTTGGGATGGTTGACGGCGGTGACGAGGGCCTCGACGCGCAGGCTGTCCTGGCAGAAGTGGCCGTGGTTCTCGACCATGGTCTTGATGCCCTTGGTCGCGGCGTACTCGGAGACGGCGCGGCAGCCCTCGGCGAGGCGCGGAATGGCGGCGGCGAAGCTCTTCGCCCCCACATGGTCGGCGGGGAAGCCGCCGCTGGCGTCGTGGCGCATGCCGGGCACGCCGAGAATCTCGGCGATGTCCACCTCGCGCTTCACCCGCTCGATCTCGGCCTTGAGATCGCCGCCGGAGCCCTTGAGGAAATCGGCGCCGATGGTGTAGTTGGCGATCCCGATGCCGACCTTGTCGGCCTCGGTCCGGAGTTCGGCGGCGAAGGCGGGCAGGGTCTTGCCCTCGGGCACGGCGATGGTCGAGAACTCGATGACGTCGAAGCCCATTTCCTTGGCCTTCGCGATCACCTCGATTTGCGGCATCTGGCCGCTGCGGACGAGACGGCTGTAGCTGTAGGAACTCACGCCGATCTTCATGATGCGTCTCCGATGCTTGCGCTTGGTTAGCAGAGATTCTCGCCGGGGAAGGCGGGAAGGTCGATCCATTTGCCGGTTTCGCTCGATTCCAGGGCCCCGAGGCAGAGGGCCAGGGCGCGGCGGCCGTACTCGCCGGGCGTCCAGGAGGGTTCCTCGCCGCGGATGGCGCGGGCGAAGACGACCTGGCTGCTGGGGCAGGGCTCGGGAACGAGGACGGACTCGCCGCCCTCGGGTCCGTCCTGCCAAAGCTGAATATCCTTGCCCGCGAATCCCATGCGGATGCGGCCCTTGGTGCCGTAGACTTCGAGGAAGCCCGCGCCGCCGGGCAGGGTCCAGGAGAGTTCAAGCACCCCGGTGCCGCCGTTGGCGTAGCGGTAGAGGGCGCTGATGTTGTCGGGCACGTCGATGTCGGGCAGACGGGTGTCCACCAGACCGGCCACCTTGGTGGCGGGCCCCATGATCATGCGCAGCAGGTCGGCCATGTGGATGCCGATGTCCACCAGCATGCCCCCCTCGTGCTTTTTCTGCACGAACCAGTCGGCGCCGGGGCTCCAGCCCTTGTTGGGCGTGCCGTTGCCCGCCCGGATGCAGCGCACGTGGAAGGGGTCGCCGATGGCCCCCTCCCTGACTTTCCTGACGATGGTCTGGTAGGCCGCGTTGTAGCGGATGCTCTGGTTGATCTGGAGGACCACGCCGGCCTTTTTCGCCGCCTCGATCATCCGGGTGCATTGGTCGAGCGAGCCGGCCATGGGTTTCTCGCAGAGCACATGCAGCCCCGCCGCGCAGGCGGCCAGGGTCTGCGGGTAGTGGCAGTCGTTCGGGGTGCAGATGGCCACCGCGTCCACCAGACCGGAGGCGAACAGGTCCGTGTCCTTCTCGAACCGGGCGACCTCCGCCAGCCCGAACTCCTCGGCCTTCTCGGCCATGCGCTCGGGGCGAACATCGCAGAGCGCCGTCACCTTCCAGCCCCCGGCCTTGGCGAAACCGGGCAGGTGGTTCTTCTTGGCAATCATGCCGCAGCCGACGATTCCAACGCGCAACACATCCGACATCCGTGCGTCTCCTGGCAGATGGGAGTGGGTCCAGTCACCGACAGACGGAACCATACCC
>LVAZ01000274.1 GCA_001603055.1 Victivallales bacterium Lenti_02 | reverse complement strand
CTCCTGCTTCCGGGTCAGCTTCACATAGAGCGGGTCCGCCTTGAGCCCGGCCAGAATGGCGTCGGTCTCCGCCGCGTTCGGCTCGTACTCCCGGTCGGTGAAGAGCAGGCGCAGCCCCTCCTTGGTGCGGTAGAGCCGGAACGAGTGCGCGGGGTTCTCCCGCCCCCAGGCCTCCACGCCCCGCACCGTGTCCCCGATGACGGCCTGGAGCCGTTCCTCCCGCCGTTTCCGGCTGAAGCCGAGCAGGAAGGAATCGAGGAAGCCGCCCCCCTTCACCGGGGGGAAATCCACATCGACGAACAGCACGTTCCGGCAGTTCAGCACCAAGGCCCCGTAGCGGTTGCGGGTCACAGTGGCGATGTGCGCGTCCCCGGCGAACACCTCCTGGATAATCTCCTCCCGGATCGGCTGGTCGGAGTAGTCGTAGGAATTGAGGGTCTGCCCCGTGGTAAACCGGTCGAAAATCCGTTTCGCCCGGGCCGCCGCATCGTCCTTGGCGGCCTGGAGCGAAGCGAAGGACCAGCCGCTGGCCGCGAAAATCTGCGACCGGCCCTTCCGGTCCTTGCCCTCGAATCGAACACACGCCCAGTAGGGAGGAATTTCCATGGCCCTGTCCAGTCGTTCAAACCCCGACAACATCATTCCGGAGGACAGCCGACACTATTCCCCTATCCTTTTGCCTTCCAGAGCATAAACTAACCGGAATGGCCCCCGTCGTCAACCGTTTTTCCCGCCTTTGTCCCGTTGTCGGCAACGACCACCGGCAACCGGCCCTGGCGGCGGAATCCCGTCGGGCTGACTCCCGTCTGGCGGGTGAAGACCCGGGTGAAGTAGAAGGGATTGGCGTAGCCGACCCGCGCGGCGACTTCGGCCACGGACAGCGCGGTCATCAGCAGCAGCTCGCGAGCTTGGGCGAGACGACGGTTCTCGAGATATTTCAGCGGCGACACGCCAACCTGCTCCCGGAAGGCATGGGACAGACGGGACCGGGACAGACCGGCAATCCGGGACAGCCGGGCCAGGCTGGCCGGCGCGCCCAGATGCTCGCACAGATAGCCCAGCGCAGCGCGGACCGGGGCGGATAATTGGGCCTCGGCATTGGCCGGATTCGCCAGATCGCACCAGAGCAGCACCGCCTCGACCGCGTTCATGGCGAAGTCCTCGCGCCGGGGGCGGAGGCTATGGGAAACCAGGTTGGCATCGTCGAGCAGCCCCCGGACCCGCTCGCGCGCGACCGGGTCGGCCAGATGGACGGCGCGGATGCCGGGGGCGCGCTCGGGCCAGCGCAGCCATTCGAGCCAGTAGGGACGGGGGGTGAAGCAAATCCACTGGTGATACCATTCGCCGAGCGCGGGGTCCATCCCGTAGTCCTGGCGGATGCCGGGCTGGAACAGGATGGCGTCGCCGGGAACAATGGCGGACTCGCGGCCCCCGTGGCGGATCAGCCCCCGGCCCGACACCCCGAACTCGAAAATCCACACGTCGGTCCCGCGCGGGCGCTCGACCCAGTGGGGGAAGTCCCGCGAGTTCCTCCCCTCACCCGCGAGGAAGCTCAGATGCCGGACCGAGCCGGCATTCCGGATAACAGCAGGATTGTGCAGGTTTTCGGCCATGCCATCCATTCCCTGCGGAGAACCGCAGCAGTATTTTTCCGTATTGTATTGCTTCACCCCCTTTTCCTCCATTCGCCACCGGAGATTCCGCCATGAGCCGACCCATCCGCTGGGGTATCCTCGCCCCCGGCAAGATCGCCAAGAAGTTCGCCGAAGCCGTGCGTGCCCTGCCCGACGGGGAGCTGGTCGCCGTGGGCTCGCGCGCGGCGGAACGCGCCGCCGAATTCGCCGCCGCCCACGGGATTCCCCGCGCCTATGGCAGCTATGTGGAACTGGCCGCCGACCCGGACGTGCAGGCGGTCTACGTGGCCAGTCCCCATGTGGGGCACGCGGACCATGCCTGCCTGTGTCTCGAAGCGGGCAAGGCGGTGCTCTGCGAGAAGCCCATGAGCGTGAACGCCGCCGGCGTGCGCCGGATGCGCGACTGCGCACGGGCCAACGGGCGCTTCCTCATGGAGGCCATGTGGACCCGGTTTCTGCCGGTGACTGCCGGGGTGCGGCGCTGGCTGGCCGAGGGCGTGATCGGCGAGCCGCGCGCGGCCATCATCGACTTCGGCTTCCGCTGCGGCTGGAATCCCGCCAGCCGCCTGCTCAATCCCGAGCTGGCGGGCGGCGGGCTGCTCGATGTGGGGGTCTACACGCTGGGCTACGCCGCGATGGTCTTCGGCCCGGCGGAAGAGGCGACCGGTTTCGCCCATCTGGGCGAGACCGGGGTGGACGAACAGGCCTCGATGAGCCTGCGCTATCCCGGCGGCAAGCTGGCCTCCATCTTCTGCTCGGTGCGCACCTCCACCCCACACACCGCCCGCATCTGCGGCACCGAGGGCAGCATCTTCGTCGAGCATTTCTGGAACGCCCCCAAGGCCATTCTCACCCGCCCCGGGAAGGAGCCGGAAATCCTCGAACAGGCCCACGAAATCAACGGCTTCGAGTACGAAATCCGCGAAGTCCACCGCTGCCTCGCCGCCGGGCTGATCGAGAGCCCCGACCTGCCCGTGGCCGAAAGCCTCGCCACCGCCGAAACCATGGACCAGCTCCGCGCCCAGTGGCAGCTCGTCTTCCCGATGGAACGCTAAAGGAATTCCCCCATGACCTCCCCCACCGGCCGGATTCCCGGCATCGAGAAACCCGTCTCCCGCCTCGTCCTCGGCAGCATGATCATTCATACCGATCGCCTTGAAGAAAGCATGCGCCTGCTCGACGACGCCTTCGCCCTCGGTATCACCACCATCGACACCGCCCACATCTACGGCGGCGGCAACAGCGAACGCGCCATCGGCCAATGGCTGGCGGCGCGGGGCAACCGCGAACAGGTCGTCATCGTCTCCAAGGGCTGCCACCACAATGGCGACCGCAAACGGGTCACCCCCTTCGATCTCCGCGCCGACCTGCACGACTCCCTGGCCCGGCTGAAAACCACCTACGTGGACGCCTACCTGCTCCACCGCGACGACCCCAGCCAGCCGGTCGGCCCCATCGTCGAGGCCTTCAACGAACTGCGGACCGAGGGCAAGCTGCGCGCCTTCGGCGTCTCGAACTGGCGGCACGACCGCATTCAGGAAGCCAACGACTACGCCGCCGCGCGCGGCTTGGCCGGCTTCACCCTCAGCAGTCCCCACTACAGTCTGGCCGATCAGGTCGGCGATCCCTGGGGAGCGGGCTGCGTCGCCCTCAGCGGTCCGCGCGAGACCGAGGCGCGGGAGTGGTACCAGCGCACCGGCATGGTCGTGTTTCCCTATTCGAGCATGGCCCGGGGCTTCTTCTCGGGACGGCTGAAGAGCACGGACCGGAACCGCTTCGCGGAAACGGGAGTGGTCGATGCCGCCTGCCAGCGGGCCTACTGTTTCGACGTGAACTTCCAGCGCCTCGAACGGGTCGAGCAACTGGCGGCGGAAACCGGCCATACGGTGCCCCAGATCGCCCTGGCCTACGTGCTCTGCCAGCCGCTGAACATCCATCCCCTGGTCGGTGCCGCCAACCGTGGCGAAATCGAGTCCTGCCTGTCCGCCCTCGAACTCGACCTCACCCCCGAAACCCTCGCCTGGCTCGATCTTCGCCGCGATTCCCGCTGAATCCGTCAGAACTCCCCGGAACGCGCACCGCCATGCAAACCAAGCGCCTGGCGAGGCGCCCGCCCTCGGGCGCGGAGCGCGTCACCGGGACGGAACACCATGCCTGTATTTGTGGGTTGGTCGAGGATAGGACCGCCTGGGAACGCCGCTCTCCGGGCGGCTCCCGTCTTGCCGGCAGTCGGCACTGTGGGGATAACCACCCTACCGGCCACGGGCCACCGGGCACCCGCCGCGTCGTGGTGTAGGCGAAGGTGCGCGCCGTCAGCCCGGACTTCTCCCAGCACCAGCCCTATTTCACCGGTCGTGAATCGTTCGTCCGCATCTTGCAGACGCCCGGCCAGGGTGTACGCTGGCGTCGGAAGGGCTCGCCGCCCTGCCGCAGGTCGGCAACACGCTGGAGTAGAACCCATGAATTCCGAATTCGACATTTTCCGCTTCGGGGCCGTCCCGGACGGCAGGACGGTCTGCACCAAGGCGATTCAGGATGCCATCGACGCCTGCCATCAGGCCGGAGGGGGTCAGGTGGTCTGCGGACCCGGCACCTTCGTCACCGGCTCGCTGCAACTCAAGGACCGGGTCGAACTGCATCTCTCCGTCGGCTGCCGATTGCTCGGCAGTCCCCGTCTCGAAGACTACACCCGCCTCGTCGCCAAGGGCTTCCGCGACGAACTGGGGCCGGAGAAATCCGCCCACGGGCTGATCTGGGCGGCCTACGCCGAGGACATTGCCGTCACCGGCCCCGGCACCATCGACGGCGGCGGTTTCGCCTTCTACGACACCGCCAACGCCGTCGGCAAGTTCGACAAGCCGTCCACTCCGCGCCCCCGCATCGGCATGTTCTACCAATGCCGCAAGCTGCGCCTCCAGGACGCCACCCTGGTCGATTCCCCCTGCTGGACGCTCTGGCTGATGCAGTGCGAGAACGTCCAGATTCAGCGGCTCACGATCACCGGCAACCGCCGGATGCGCAACGTGGACGGCATCGACATCGACGCCTGCCGCAATGTGACGGTGAGCGACTGCCAGATCGAGACCGAGGACGACTGTCTGATCCTGCGTTCGATCCAGCGGCTCTACGAGACCCCCGCCGTGTGCGAGAACGTCGTCGTCACCAACTGCGTCCTCGACAGCGGCTGCCAGGGGGTGCGCGTGGGCTGTCCGGGCGACGGGGTGATCCGCAACTGCACCTTCGCCAATCTGGTCATCCGCAGCGCCAACAACGGCATTCTCTGCGAGCACCCGCACCGTTATCTGGCGGCGGGCACCGCCGGCACCGCCCACATCACCAACATCCTCTTTTCCCAGGTGGTTGTGGACTGCCAGCGGAACCCGATCAAGGTGGTGGTCGAGGAAGGCATTGCCCTGCCCCGGCTCGCCGGACTCAGCTTTGCCGATTTCCGCATCCGCAGCGGTGCCCCCTGCGTCATCCAGGGCTGCAAGGAAACCACCATCCGGGACGTGAGTTTCGCCAACGTCCGCCTCGAAACCACCGGCGAGGACGCCATCCTCTGCCGCCACTGCCAGAACGTCCACCTCAGCAACGTCACCCTCGCCAACCGCGCCGAGGGGTAGCCTTTCCGGGAGATATCCATGGCCTTCATCGACCGCATTCTGCCCGCTCCCGTGGGGGGTGGGTTCCACATGGACGGGTATTGGGTCTGGTGCGGCTCCGTGATCCGGGGCGAGGACGGACGCTACCACATGTTCGCGGCGCGCTGGCCCCATCACCTGCCGTTCTTCGACGGCTACAAGGTGGCGTCCGAAGTCGTCCATGCCGTCGCGGACAGACCGGAGGGGCCGTACCAGTTCCAGAGCGTTGTCCTGCCCGACCGGGGGGAGCAGTTCTGGGACGGGCGCATGACCCACAATCCCACCATCCACCGCTACGGCGACCAGTACCTGCTGTTCTACATCGGCGCGACCTTCGCCGGCCCCCGCCCGAGCGAGGCGGAACTGCGGGCGCAGACCACCCGCGTGCCTGGCGAATGCTACAGCACCATCCGCATCGGCTGCGCCGTCGCCGACTCCGTCTGGGGACCGTGGCGGCGGCCGGACAAACCCTGTCTCGACATCCGGCCCGGCAAATGGGACGGCTCGGTGGTCACCAACCCCGCGCCCTGCATCCGGCCCGACGGCAGCATTCTGCTCTACTACCGCTCGAACACCCCCAAGGGGCTGCGGCTCGGCTGTGCCTGCGCGGCCACTCTCGGCACCCCCTTCGAGCGCCTGAGCGACGAGCCGGTCCTCACCTTCCCCGGCGACGAATTCGTCGAGGACCCCTATGTCTGGCACAATGGCAAGGAGTTCGAGCTGATTGCCAAGGACATCAAAGGGGGCATCTGCGGCGAGGTCTTTGCCGGCATCCATGCACGCAGCGACGACGGGCTGGAGTGGACCCTCTGCGACCCGCCCAAGGCCTATTCCCGCACCATCCGCTGGGACGACGGCAGCGTTACCGCCCAGGGCTGCGTCGAACGGCCCCAACTGCTGTTCCACGACGGGGTGCCCACCCATCTCTTCGCCGCGACGGGCGACGGCCCCGGCGGGTTCCGCAACTGCGAGAACTCCTGGAACCTCGTCATCCCCCTCGCTCCGGAGGCATAGCGCCGGTTGTATCGCAGGATGGGCGATGCTAGGGTTGCGGACGACATGCGCACGCTGGTGAACAACGGCTTGGTCCGCAGGCTGGCCCCGCTCGCTTTGCTGCTGGGGTTGTGGTGGCTTGTGTCCTGGCGCTGGGGGGTGTTGTTTCCCGGCCCGGCGGCAACCGGGGCGGAGGTGCTCGCGCTGGTCCGCAGCGGGGAGCTGTGGCGGCATCTGTGCCTGACCATGTTCCGGGGCGGGGCGGGCCTGCTGCTGGGCCTGGCCGCGGCTCTGCTGCTGGGGGTTCCCTGCGGCTTTCTACGCCCGGTGATGGCTCTGCTCACCCCCCTGGTGACCGCCATGCAGTCCTGCCCCCCGATCATCTGGATTTCCATTCTGCTGGTCTGGCTGCGGGCGGGGAACACGGTGCCGATGCTAGTGGTGTTCGCCGCCGTCTTCCCGGCCTGTTTTCTGAATGTGGCGCAGGGAGTCTCGGGACTGGACCGGCGCCTGCTCGAAATGGCGCGGGTCTACCGCATCCCCCGCGCCGCCGTGTTCCGCCGCATCGTTCTGCCGGGCATCGCCCGCTTCACGGTGGCCTCCTTGTCCTTCGCCCTGGGCATCACCTGGAAGGTCACCGCCACCGCCGAATTCTTCGGCGCGCCCTCGGGGGTTGGCGAACGCATCTACTGGTCCTACCGGGCGCTCGAAATGCCCCGGCTGTTCGCCTGGACGGCGGTGATCGTGGCCGTCGGCATGGCCCTGGAAATGGGCGTGGTCCATCCGCTCCGCGAGGCGCTGGACCACGAACGCGGGGGAGGCGGCGGTGATTCGGCTTGACCAGGTGGGCGCGACCCTCGGCGGTCGCCGCATTCTCGACGGCGTGAGCCTGACCGTGCAGCCCGGTCAGCTCGTCTGTCTCTTCGGCCCCTCCGGCTGCGGCAAAACCACGGTGCTGAACGTGGCGGCGGGCCTGGTGCGCCCGGATGCCGGACAGGTCGAGGTGCGGGCCGAACGCCTGGGCTACGCCTTCCAGGACGACCGTCTGGCCCCCTGGCTGAACGTCCGCGACAACCTGCTGCTGGCCCTCTCCGGCCATTGGTCCCCGGCGGAGGCGGCGGCACGGACCGACCGCTGGCTGGCCCGGCTCGGTCTGGCCGACGCCGCCGCCAAACGGCCCGGCGCCCTCAGCGGCGGCATGCGCCGCCGGGCCAATCTCGCCCGCGCCCTCGCCGTCGAGCCCGATGTGCTGCTGCTCGACGAACCCTTCGCCTTTCTGGACGACGCGATGGTCGAAACCGTGCAGGACCTGATCCGCGAGCTGAGCGCCCGCGCCACCGTCCTCCTGGTCAGCCATGTGCGCGAGCATGTCGCGCGTCTGGGAGCAACCATCGTGCCGGTGGCAGGGCCCCCGGTGCGCCTGACTTTCCCCTCGGTATCATAGGAGGCTGGAGACGATGAAGAATTGGCTGGCCGTGCTGGGATGCTGTGGATTCATCGCCTGGGCCGAACCCGTGCCCCGGACGTTCTTCTGTTCCTTCGACGGCACGGTCGCGCCTGCCGAGGCGACCGGTTCGGGCATGGCCATGCCCGAAAAGGAAACCTACGCGCCGGGACGGACCGGCCAGGGGCTCGCGGTGCGCGAACCCAACCACGCCGTCTATTATCTGGCGGCACATAATCTGCCCAAGGACCGCGGCGCGGTCTCCCTCTGGATTCAACCCCTCTGGGAGCCGGGCGACCAGGAGCGCAGGGGTTTCCTCTGCGACGACCTGCCCAACGCCAAGGCCGGGGTGAACACCATCTGGCTCTGGAAAATCGGCAATTCCCTGCGCTTCGATGTGCGCGATCCCAAGGACAGCTACATCACCACCAGTCTCGCGGATTGGCGGCAGGGCGAGTGGTACCACATCGTCGCCAACTGGGACTGTGAAAAGGGCACCGAACTCTATGTCAACGGCACCCTGGCCGGGGCCCGCGAATGCACCTGGATTCCCCGGTCCGAATTCCGTTTCGCGGTGGGCAAACGCCAGCGCACGACGGAGGCCGCCGGCGCCGTGCTGAACGACTTGGCCATCTACGCCCGGCCGCTGACCGCCGCCGAGGTGGAGCTGGCCCGCGCCGGCACCCTGCCCACGGTCCCCGCTCCCCGCCCCGCGCCCCAGATCGCGGCGGTCGGCGAGCCGGAACTGCTTTTCCATGCCCCCTTCGACGGCACTCTCGCGGCCAGCCGCGCCGGCGGCGGGACCGAGCCCCAGACGGCGGCAGGGATTACCTTCGCCCCCGGCGCTCTGGGCGAGGCGGCGGTCTTCACCCGCGAATCCCGTCTGGTCTTTCCGCAGCCCGGCAATCTGAACCAGGCGGCGGGAACCATCTCCCTCTGGTACAAGCCCGCCTGGGAACTGGGCGTGCCCGGCCCCGACGTCTGGCGCTGCCTTTTCCAGCAAGGCCCCTATCCCGAGAACCGCGTCGGCTCGAACATGATCTGGTTCTGGCTCTGGGGCGAACGCCTCCGCTTCGATGTCAGCGACACCAGGGACAGCTACGCCCGCCACGTGATCGGCCAGTGGGACAGCCGGTGCTGGCACCATCTGGCCGTCACTTGGGACCATCGCCGCGGTACCCGCATGTATCTGGACGGCGAGCCAACCGGCGTCTCCAGCGATTCCGGCTCCGGTGTCCTGCCGAAGACCTGGACCGTGTTCGACGACTTTTCGGCCTTCCACGTGGGCTGCGCCGCGAACGGCCAGGGCGCGGAAGGTATGATCGACGATTTCCGCATCTACGGCGGGGCGCTGGACGCCGCTGCCATCCGCGCCCTGTACGCCCGCGTCTTCCCCCTCGCCGTGACATTCGCCAAACCCGGCCCCCCCTACCTGCGGGTCGGCGAAAAAACCGAACTGGCCTGGCGAATCCGCCTCGCCGGGAGCGCCCCCTTCCGGGGCGACGTGGCCTGGCGGCTCCTCGGTCCCGACGGCCAGCCGCTGGGACCGAGGGAAACCCTCCACCTCGATTTGGCGGGCGACGCCAAACGGGAAGTCAACCTGGCCTTTTCACCCGCCTCTCCGGGCGAATACATCATCGAAGTCTCCTACCCGGCGGCGGGCGGCACCCAGACCGAGCGCCTCGCCTGCCACGTCATCCCCCCGGAGCCGGAAGCCCCCCGGCCGGACGAAATCCAGACCGAGCTGCTCGAACGGATCGACCTGACGGCAACCCTGCCTCCGGAGCGTTTCGTCGAGGCGGGCGAGTCCCGGGTGGTCGATTCCCCGCTCGGGCGCTATCGCCAGGCGGGCAGCGCCCAGCGCAGCCGCTTCGCCGTCCGCGCCACCCTCCCCGAGGCCGACGCGGCCTATGTGCTCGAAGTGGACTATCCCGACGACCAGCCCCGGACCATGGAAATCCTCGGCCAGCCCGCCGCCACCGGCAGCGGCTACGAACTGCAAAGCGGCGTCTATTGCGGCGACGAGTATCCCCTGTCCAACCGCATGCTCACCCATCGCTGCGTCTTCTGGGCCCGCTCGACGGACATGGCCTTTCTCTTCATGACGGCGGAGGAGGGCCGCCCCGCCGCCGTTGCCGAGCTGCGCCTCTACCGGGTCGTCGGGCGGTTGCCGAACCGGCTGTGGACGGCTCCCGGCGGCGGCCGTCAGATCGGCATCTACTACGAGGACCCCGCCCTGTGCTATGACTTCGGGGGCCACGAATCCATGCCCCATTTCGCCAAAACCATCGACCGGCTCATGGAATACATGGAATGGTCGGGCCAGAATCTCTTCATGTATCCGGGGGTGTGGTACCACGGGCCGCTCTACCCCTCGCGCAGCCAGCATCTGGCCATGTCCCGCAACCATCCGCCCAATTTCATCGGCTACCTGCTCGCCCGCTTCGAGAAAAGGGGACTGGGTTTCGCCCCGACCCTCAATGTCCACAATCTGTCGAGCCTGGCCCACCATCAATGCACCGAGGACCTGCTGCTCTCCGGCAACCTGCCGCAGTCGGCCCTGATGATCTACCGGGACGGCATGCCGAACATGGGCGGCTGGCACGGCACGCCCCCGAACTTCAACCCCCTCCATCCCGAAGTCCGCCAGGCCATCCTGGCCATGATCGACGAGATGCTCGAACTCTACGGCGACTCCCCCGCCTTCCGGGGCATCTGCTTCCATCTGCCCATCCACGTCATGCTCTGGTTCGGCCATGCCGACGCGGGCTACAACGACTACTGCATCGAGGCCTTCGAGCGGGAAACCGGCATCGCCATCCCCGTCGCGGCCGACGATCCCTCGCGGGCACGCCTCCGCGCCCAGTGGCTCGAAGCCAACGCCTGGGAAGCCTGGATTGCCTGGCGCTGCCGGGCCATCCACGGGCTCTACACCGAAATCGCCGCCCGCCTCACCGCCAGACGGCCCGACCTCAAGCTGGTTCTCAACACCTACCGTCCCACCCTCAGCGTCTGCGTCAAGGAGCCGGACTACATGCAGCCCGGCCATGTGCTGCGGGTGAACCGCGAAGCGGGTTTCGATCCTGCCCTCTACGCGGACGGTCCCGCCATCGTCGTTCAGCAGACCCTCTATCCCTCCGACTATCGCTGGAGCCGGGCCCGTCCGGGTCGCGAGACCAATCTCGACCGTCAGCGGCTGCGCCATTTCCAGGCGGAATCCTACGCCGCCCTGGCGGGGCAGGCCAACGTCTGGATAAATATGCACGACCGTTACTGGGAGGATGCCGTCGGCCGGTCCAAGCCCCTCGAAGCCGACTGGCTGAAGGAAGCCCCCTGGCGGGTCTCGACCCTGAACCCCACGCCGCCCCAGTTTCTCCAGGACTATCTGGCCCCCCTGCGCTTCGGCGACGTGCAGACCATCACCAAGGGCGGTTTTCTGATCGGCACCCTCGGGGTCGAGGACGAGCTGGCCCGCTTCTCCCGTGCTTTCCGCGCCCTGCCCGCCGTGCCCTTCGCCGAAGTGGCCGCTCCGGGCGACGTGCGGGTCCGCGCCGCCAACCACGCCGGAGCGCTGTACTTCTACGCTGCCAACACCGGCAACGCCTCCGCCACCCTCCGCGTCCGCATCGACGGCCAGCCCGCCGCCGTCACCGAACTCGGCGAGGGAGCCACCTTCGCCCCGGCTTTCGCGATTCCCCTCCACCCCTACAGCCTCCGCTCCTTCCGCGCCGACGGCCGGAACCTATCCCTGAAAGTGGAAACCGAATAGGATGAAATTCCGCCGTTGACCTGAACCCAGGCATAGCGCAAGCAAGACGCTTTTCCTACCGCTTTGCCAACCAACCGCCTGGTGGCGGTTCGCCGCCGCACGGCGCGCAGCGCCGGGAACGCCCCGGCCAAACCGCAAGGTGGGCATGGTGCGGGACGGTGGTCGCTCCACGCGAAAGATAGGCATGGGGTCCGGCGCGGTCGGAATGAAGACCCTGCAAGCCGAATTCCGGGTCTACTCGCTTTGCAGCGTCGAGTTGGCGTCGTTGCCGGTCAGTTTGCGGTATTCGTCGAAGGTCACGCCTTCCCGGGCGACCCCGACCCAGCGGAAGAGCTTGGTGTCGGCGTCGGCGCCGGGCTGGATGTAGGTGTTGTGGTCGATTTTGAATTCGCCCAGCCGGGCGTTGGAGAACCAGATGGGGGCGTCCTTGGCGTTGCGGAGGATGTTGTGCTCGTAGCGGATGTCGACGATCTTGCAGGTCAGGCCGTAGCCGAGCAGATGGCAGCCCCGCTTGTCCGGGCGCTGGGCGTGGGACCAGCCGAAGCCGGAGTCCACGAATTCATTGCCGGTGACAAGGAGGCCGTCCACGACCATTTCGGCGTTCGAGAACCAGATTTCGTAGGCCTGCTCGCAGCGGAACGTGCGGTTGTTGCGCCAGACCATGTTCCGCACCAGCCCCGGTTCGGGGCCCTGGTTGGTCATGGCGGTGTCGTAGACCTCCTCGAAATAGTTGTTCTCGACGAGCATGTCCTCGCAGCTATTCCAGAACTCGACGCCGTTGCCGTAGCGGGTCGGGCGGTTGTCGCGGGTGTAGAGGTGGCTGCCGCCGATCCAGAGAAAGTCGCAGTTGCGGATGATGCCATTCCGGCACTTGCTGCCGTTGGCGCCGTGGGCGCCGGTGTAGGCGATGGTGAAGCCGTCCACGACGGCATGCCGGGTGCTGCCGAAGCGGACGATGTTCCGTTTGCGCGCGGCCTCCATGGTGGAATACACCGTTGCGGGATTCCGCTCGGAAAAGAAGTAGAGCCGCTTGTCCGCCGGATCGTGGAAGAAGTCGCCCTGGCTTTTCAGGCTTTCCCGGTCCCAGCGCTTCCAGGCGGCGGTCTTGTCCGTGCCGCCCTTTTCCACCAGAATGATGTTGCCGACATCGTCGGTCAGGTCGAGCGAGCGGTAGTCGAGCCGTTCGGCCCCGAGGGGGACGAAGGAGAATTCGCCGTCTTCGGGCAGGGTGTCGCCGATGAAGAAGGAGAGCCTGCCGTCGGTGACCGGTTCGGAAATGGTGGTGCGGAACATCACTTCGTGCTCGCCCCATTCCGCCCCGATGTCGGTCGAACGGGCCAGCTCCGTTCCGTAGGCGCCCCAGGGATTCTGCGCGCGCATCAGGGAGACGCTTTGGATGGCGAAGGGCTTGGTGGCCTTGGCGCGGAAGCGGTAGCGGATGTATTGCCCGGGCTCGAGCGGGATGCCGATGTAGTTCAACTGGATGTTGGTCGAGCGCTGGCCGGCTTTCCGGCCATGGAGGGTGTAGACCTTCTCGCCCTGGTCGTTGGTGGCCGCCGACATGGTGGCCAGGCCGTCGCCGTCGCAGTAGATGCCCCAGTCGCCGGGGGCGAACTCCGGGAAGGGACGGGTGGCGGTGATCTCGTCCGCCCGCGTCACCCAGATGCGGTCGCCGAGATCAACCCAGGACGCCTCCTCGGCAAGGTCCACGCTGGCGAGCAGGACCGGTTTGGGGCCGTCCCCGTAGCTGGTGTAGGTGACCGGTCGGCCTTCTTCGCCGCTCTGGCAGGTCAGGGACTCGCGCCAGGTGCAGCCCGCCTTGAAGCGGACCGTGTCGCCGGGTTTCAGCGCGGCCAGGTTGACGCGCCGGACCGTCTGCCAAGGCTCCGCTGCGGACAGTCCGGAATTCCCGTCCCGCCCCGTTTCCGCATCGACGAAATACTCGGTCGCCTGTGCCGCCATCATCATCGCCGCCACTCCTGCCGCAAAACCACGCATTGCCTGGTGCATCGTCGCCCTTTCCGTGAAAACGCATTGTTCCTGCCAGTCTATCTGCGGCACCCGTCTTGTCAAGCGCGGCGCTTGATTGCTACCGGTCCGCCAGTACCTTGGGAAAGGAAATGCTTGTTCCACCCGGAGGATTCCGCCATGAACCGCTGCCCGGTTGTGTTTCTGGCCCTCGCGTTGCTGGCCCGCTCGTCCGCCGCCGAACCGGCGGAGATCGCCTACTCGCTGGGAATCCCCGCCGGGGCGCTGGAACAGTTCGTGCCGGTACACGAGAACGGTCTCCAGCCCGAGGCCCGCCGGGCGACTCCCGTCTACAAGCCGGAACGGGACGTGGTGGCGGTGTACGCCCTGCACGCGGGCGAGGACCGCAATGTCTGGCGGGTGGACTTCGCCGCGCCGCCCCGGCCCGAATCCGCCGTCCTCCATCTCTATGTGGACGCCGACGGGGACGAGGCCACCGGCAGGCAGGCGGCGCGCCCCATGGGCGGCACCGACTACATGGTCACCCTGGGAACAGGCAACGCCTATTCCCGGGCTTTCGCCCCGGACGGAACGGCGGGGAACGGGCCGCGCGTGGTGTTCGCGGTCCAGGGCAACAGCCTCTACATGGTCTGCGATTTCCCGGTCCGCCAGCGCGAGGGACGCACCGACTACACCCTCTATGTCCTCTCCCACGACGCGGGGCAGGACATTCCCGACAACCAGCGCATGACCGACAGCACCCCCCGCTTCCCGGTGAACCAGGTGCCCGTCCAGCCGGGTCGGAAAATCCGCCGGTTCGTGGACTACACCGCCACCGAGGGCTTCGCGGGAACCTTCCGCATCGGCCGGATTCGGGAAATCCTCTTCGCCGAGTCCACCCGCTGGCGGACCCACGACCAGCTCGAACGGGACGGCTACGAGGTGGACGTGCAGACCAACCGCCAGTTCGGCAGCGCCATCCGCACCCGTCCCGAGGGCAGCGTGGCCGTCGCCGCCCCGGCGGGCACCTTCCATGTGGCCGTCCTGTTCTACGATTCCTCGCGCTGGACCGAGGGCCTGGTGTTGCGGGTCGCGGGCGAGAACCGGGGGGCCGTGGTCGGCGACGCCGACAACAACCGGTTCTGGCTGCACTGGACCGAGACGGCGCAGGTTTTCCAGGGCGGCGAACGGGTCGAGGTGGTGGGCATCGGCACCAACGGCAACGACCCGGTCAGCGGCATCGCGTTCCTGCCCGAAGCCCCCGATGCGGTCGGTTTCGACTGCCGGATCGAGAATTTCGCCTGGCAGGTGCCCGTGGGCGAACCCGGCACGGTGCATCTGTCCTGGACGACCAGCGAGCCGACCGCCACCACCCTGCACCATTCCGCAGGCACGGTCGAAACTCCGCAAAGCTGCCTGCACCGGGCGGTGCTGACCGGGCTTGATCCCGCTGTCGCCTATCAGGCCCGGATCACGGGCACCCGGCGCGACGGCACGCCCACCGTTCTCGATGGCTTGACCTTCCCCGCCCGGCCCCCGGTTCCCCCGCCCACCGCCGCCGAGGCGCGAACGGTTCCCCTGCGCGTGCGCAATCCCCAC
>LVAZ01000273.1 GCA_001603055.1 Victivallales bacterium Lenti_02 | reverse complement strand
GCGGCGGGCGACGTCCACCAGCACCTGCCGCCGCTCGCGGCTGGAGACGGTGAGCAGGACGGTTCCCTCGGTGGGGAGCTGGGACTTCGCCGCCTCCTGGGCCTTGGCGAAGGCCAGGCCGAAACTGTCGGCCAGGCCGAGGACTTCGCCGGTCGAGCGCATTTCGGGGCCGAGCACGGGATCGACCTCGGGGAACATGGCGAAGGGGAAGACGGCTTCCTTGACGCCGAAATGGGGGACTTTGACGGCCTCGAGGGTATCGGGGAGACGGCCGCCGAGCATCATCTGGGTGGCGAGACGGGCCATGGAAAGGCCGCAGACCTTGGAGACGATGGGGACGGTGCGGGACGCGCGCGGATTGGCTTCGAGGACATAGACCACATCGTCGCAGATGGCGTACTGAATGTTCATCAGGCCGACCACCTTCAGGCGGCGGGCGATGCGGCGGGTGTACTCGCAGATGGTCTCCACATGCTTGGCGGGGATGGAGACCGGGGGGATGACGCAGGCGGAGTCGCCGGAGTGGACGCCGGCCAGCTCGATGTGCTCCATGACGGCGGGGACGAAGGCGTCCGTCCCGTCGGCGATGGCGTCCGCCTCGGCCTCGATGGCGTCGTCGAGGAAGCGGTCGATGAGGATCGGCCGGTCGGGCGTGACACCGACGGCGGCGGCGACGTACTCGCGGAGCATGGTCTCGTCGTGGACGACCTCCATGCCGCGGCCGCCGAGCACATAGGAGGGCCGGACCATGAGCGGATAGCCGATACGGTTGGCGACTTCGAGAGCCTCGTCGAGATTGGTGGCCATGCCGGCTTCGGGCATGGGGATGCCCATTTCCTCCATGATCCGGCGGAACCGGTCGCGGTCCTCGGCCAGGTCGATGGTCTCGGGGGTGGTGCCGAGAATCTTGACGCCCGCCTGCTGGAGCTGGGCGGCGATGTTGAGGGGAGTCTGGCCGCCGAACTGGACGATGACGCCTTCGGGCTTCTCCTTCTCGTAGATGGCCAGCACGTCCTCGATGGTGAGGGGCTCGAAGTAGAGCTTGTCGCTGGTGTCGTAGTCGGTCGAGACGGTTTCGGGGTTGCAGTTGACCATGATGGTCTCGTAGCCGGCCTCGCGGAGGGCGAAGGCGGCGTGGACGCAGCAGTAGTCGAACTCGATGCCCTGGCCGATGCGGTTGGGGCCGCCGCCGAGGACCATGACCTTCTTCGGATTGTCCGAGGCGGTGGTCTGGTCGGGGGCGTTATAGGTGGAGAAGTAGTAGGCGGCGTCCTCGACGCCGCTGACCGGGACCGGCTCCCAGCCCTCGACCACGCCGAGCCGGGTGCGGCGCTCGCGGATCAGGGCCTCGTCCACGCCCAGCAGCCTGGCCAGATAGCCGTCGGCGAAGCCGTCCTGCTTGGCCTTGACGAGAATCTCGTCGGGGACCAGGCCGCCCTTGTGGCGGAGGATTTCCTGTTCGAGTTCGACCAGTTCCTTCATCTGGGTGATGAACCAGGCCTTGATGTGGGTGAGCTGCTGGAGTTGCTCGACGGTGGCGCCCTTGCGCAGGGCCTCGTACATCAGCCACTGGCGCTGGCTCGATGGTTCGCGCAGGCGGGCCAGAAGCTGGTCGAGGGTGAAGGTGTTGAACTTGTCGGCGAAACCGAGGCCGAGCCGTCCGTTCTCGAGGCCGCGGATGGCCTTGAGGAAGGCTTCCTTGTAGGTTTTGCCGATGCTCATGACCTCGCCGACGGCGCGCATCTGGGTGCCGAGTTTGTCCTCGACGCCCTTGAACTTCTCGAAGGCCCAGCGGGCGAATTTGACGACCACGTAGTCGCCGGAGGGGGTGTACTTGTCGAGGGAGCCGTCCCGCCAGTAGGGGATTTCGTCGAGGGTGAGGCCGGCCGCGAGCAGGGCGGAGACGTAGGCGATGGGAAAGCCGGTGGCCTTGGAGGCGAGGGCGGAGGAACGGGAGGTGCGGGGGTTGATCTCGATGATCACGATGCGCCCGGTCTTGGGGTCGTGGGCGAACTGGACGTTGGTGCCGCCGATGACCTCGATGGCCTCGACAATGTCGTAGGCGTGTTTCTGGAGGCGCTGCTGGACCTCCTGGCTGATGGTGAGCATGGGGGCGGTGCAGTAGCTGTCGCCGGTGTGGACGCCCATCGCGTCCACGTTCTCGATGAAGCAGACGGTGATCATCCGGTTCTTGGCGTCGCGCACCACCTCGAGTTCGAGCTCCTCCCAGCCGAGGACGGATTCCTCGACGAGAATCTGGTGGACGAGGCTGGCCTGGAGGCCGCGGTGGGCGATGGTGCGCAGCTCCTCGATGTTGTAGACGAAGCCGCCGCCGGTGCCGCCCATGGTGTAGGCGGGCCGGACGACCACGGGGTAGCCGATCTCCCCGGCGACCCGTTCGGCATCCGCAACCGTCGTGACCACGGCGCTGCGCGGCATGTCGATGCCCAGGCCGGCCATGGTTTGCTTGAAGGCCTCGCGGTCCTCGCCGCGCTTGATGGCGTCGAGCTGCACGCCGATCACCCTGACCCCGTATTTCGCCAGCACGCCCGCCTCGGCGAGTTCGGAGGCGAGATTGAGGGCCGACTGGCCGCCGAGGTTGGGGAGGAGGGCGTCGGGCCGTTCCTTGGCGATGATCTCGGTCATGCGGTCGAGGTTGAGCGGCTCGATGTAGGTGATGTCCGCCATTCCCGGATCGGTCATGATGGTGGCGGGATTCGAGTTGACCAGGACAATCTCGTAGCCCACCTGGCGGAGGGCCTTGCAGGCCTGGGTGCCGGAATAGTCGAACTCGCAGGCCTGGCCGATCACGATGGGACCGGAACCGATAATCATGACTTTGTGGATGTCGTCGCGTTTGGGCATAGTGGTTTTCGCCTCGCTGATGGTCCTAGACGGCGTGGAGGAACTTGCTACTGAAATTGGGATCGCAGGTGAGGTTCACCCCCAGCTTGCGCAAACCGGCCTCGTCGCCGGGCGGGGGGATGTGGGAGAGGTGCATTTCGCAGCCGCGCAGCTCGGAGATGGCGCGCATGGCGGCCTGGGCGCTGGGATTGGCGGCGGCGCTGACGCTGAGGGCGATCAGGGTTTCCTCGAGGTCCAGGCTGGCCTGGGTGCTGCGGAGCAGCTCGGACTTGAGCTGGCGGACGGAATCCAGGACCGAGTGGGAGAGGAGGTGGATTTGGTCCGGCAGGCCGGCCAGGCATTTGAGGCCGTTGAGCACGGCGGCCGAGGCGGCGTGGAGCAGCTCGGAGTTCTTGCCGGTGACCATCTCCCCGGTGGGCAGCTCGATGGCGGCCCCGCAGAAGATGCCGTCGTGCCCGCCGCCCCTGGCCTCGGCGGCCCTGGCCGCCTCGCGGGCCGGCAGGACCACGGTCCGGTCGGTTTCGTCGCAGCCCAGCTCGTTCATCAGAATCCGCACCCGGTCCACCGTGTCGCGGGAGGTGAGCCCCATCTTGTACTCGCAACTGTAGCGGAAGAAGCGGCGGATGATTTCCTGGACGGAGGCGTGGCGGCAGGCGGCGTCGTCGCAGATGGCGAAACCAGCCCGGTTGACGCCCATGTCGGTGGGGGATTTGTAGACGCGGTCCTCGCCCATGATGCGGCGCAGGATGTGCTTGACCACGGGAAAAATCTCCACGTCCCGGTTGTAGTTGATGGCCACGGCACCGTAGGCGTCGAGGTGGAAGGGGTCCACCTGGTTGAAGTCCGCCAGATCGGCCGTGGCGGCCTCGTAGGCGAGGTTGACGGGGTGCTTGAGGGGCAGGCTCCAGATGGGGAAGGTCTCGAACTTGGCGTAGCCGGCGGAGACGCCGCGGAGGTGTTCGTGGTAGACCTGGGAGAGGCAGGTGGCCATCTTGCCGCTGCCGGGGCCGGGGCCGGTGACGACGACCACGGGCCGGGTGGTCTCGATCAGGGGATTGCCGCCGAAGCCCTGCTCGCTGCAAATGCGCTCGATTTCCACGGGATAGCCGCGGATGGCCCGGTGGTGGTAGACCTTGATGCCGTGACGTTCGAGGCGGCGGACGAAGGTGTCGGCGGCGAGCTGGCCGTCGTAGCGGGTGACGACGACGCTGCCGACGAGGATGTCGCGCGAGCGGAGGTCGTCGATCAGCCGCAGCACGTCGTCGTCGTAGGTGATGCCGAAGTCGGCCCGGGTCTTGCGCCGCTCGATGTCCCCGGCATGGACGGCGATGATGACTTCGGCCTGGTCGCGGAGCCGTTCGAGCAGACGGATTTTGACGTTGGGGTCGAAGCCGGGCAGGATGCGGGCGGCATGGTAGTCGAAGACCAGCTTGCCGCCGAATTCGAGGTAGAGCTTGTTGCCGAACATCTGCGCCCGCTCGAGGATGTAGCGGGACTGTTCCTGCAAGTATTTTTCGTTGTCGAAGCCGATGGCTCTCATGGCTAGTCCTGCTTGGGCGCGGTTTTGTTCGGACAGCCTTTGCAGCCGTCCCAGCAGTGGGTGCAGAGCTTGCTCTTGGGCAGGCCGATGGCCTTGACGAGGTCGTCGAGCCGCTGATAGGCGAGGGTGGTCAGCTTGAGCCGGCGGCGGATGCGGTCGACCATGCTGTGGTAGCGGTCGCTGTCGGGGTTGGCGAATTCGTCCAGATGGCGGTCGTCGGCCCCCTCCATTTCCGCGATGGCCCGGCGGGTGGCGAGATCGAGAAGGGAGCGGGAGCGGGAGAAGTTGAGGTAGGGGCAGCCGTAGAGCAGGGGGGGGCAGGCCGGGCGCATGTGGACCTCGGAGGTGCCGTAGTCGTAGAGCCGCTGGACGATCTCCCGGAGCTGGGTGCCGCGGACGATGGAGTCTTCGCAGAAGAGAATGCGCTGGCGGTCCACCATCTGGCGGATGGGGATGAGCTTCATCCGGGCGACGAGGTCGCGGATGGCCTGGTCCTGGGGCATGAAGCTGCGCGGCCAGGTGGGGGTGTATTTGACGAAGGGGCGCTGGAAGGGGACGCCGGAGGCGTTGGCGTAGCCGATGGCGTGGGCGGTGCCGGAGTCGGGGATGCCCGCGACCATGTCCACCTCCGTCTTGTCCCGCGCCGCCAGGGCCGCGCCGCAGCGGTAGCGGGCCATTTCGGTGTTGATGCCCTCGTAGGAGGAGGCGGGATAGCCGTAGTAGACCCAGAGGAAGGCGCAGATTTGCAGCTCGCCGCCGGGGGCGCGCTCCTGCTGGACCCCGTCGGGGGTGAGACGCACGATCTCGCCGGGGCCCAGCTCGCGCATCACTTCGTAGTCGAGGTTCGGGAGCGCGCTGCTCTCCATGGTCACGGCATAGGCGCCGTCGCGCCTGCCGAGCACCACGGGAGTGCGGCCGAAGCGGTCGCGGGCGGCGTAGATGCCTTCTTCGGTGAGCAGCAGCAGGGAACAGGAACCCTCGATCTGGGCCTGGGCGTATTCGATGCCGGCGGCGAAGGTGTCCTGCTGGTTGATGAGCATGGCCACCAGTTCGGTGGGGCTCAGATGGCCGCCGGCCAGCTCGGCGAAATGGGTCCGGCGTTCCTGGAGCAGCCGCGCGGCGAGGGCTTCGAGGTTCTGGATGGAGCCCACCATGGCCACGGCGTAGGAACCGAGATGGGAACGGATCATCACGGGCTGGTCGTCGTAGTCGCTGATGATCCCGATGCCGCAGCGGCCGTGGAAGCGGGGCAGATCGTCGTCGAACTTGCTCCGGAACTGGGCGTTGGTGATGTCGTGGATCACCCGGTGGATGGCTTTGTCGCCGAGAACCGCCATGCCGCCGCGCTGGGTGCCCAGATGCGAATGGTAGTCGGTACCGAAAAACAGGTCGCTCACGCACTGATGCTGCGAGGCCACCGCAAAAAATCCGCCCATGCTCCGCTCCGCGTTGGGGCCGGCACACCGACCGGCCAGGTCCGTTCCGCTGCCAAATTCACCCGGACATAAACAAACTACGGGCGGCTCCCCATCCGGGGCGGAGGCCCGCAGCGGCAAGTTGGCAGAATGTGAGGATAATTTTGTCGCATGCGACGAAAATGTCCACCCGTTCCGGGCGGATTCTGCGCCGACGGCCGATGTTTTTCCTTTTTCTAGCTTCCTGTTTTTTTGCTCTTGCCGCTCCGCGGAGACGGCCATCCCTCCCGGCGGAAGGTATAGTATCCGCCTTGTGCAGGCACGTCGTCCCCGCCCAGCCTATCGGAAACGAGTCAGTCATGGCCAACGATTTCATTGCCGTCCTCGCTTGCGGTGTCTTGGAGTGGAACATCCGCCGTCTGGCGGAGGAGTTGCCGCCGGGCAGTCTGCTGATCGAGGTTCTGCCCGCGCAACTGCACCAGAACCCGGCACGCCTGCGGGAGCTGCTCCAGGGGCGGATCGACGAATTGTCGCCGACTCCGGGCCTGAAGGGGATTGTGCTGGGGTACGGGGTGTGCGGGCGGGGGACGCTCGAACTGGTGGCGCGGAATGTGCCCCTGGCCATGCCCCGCACCCAGGACTGCATCGGCATCAGTCTGGGCTCGCACCAGCGCTACGCTGCGGAATTCGCGGCCCGGCCGGGCACGCGCTATCTCACCCATGGCTGGTACGAGAAGACCATCGAGCGTTCGCCGCGCGAGCAGTACCACACCGAGCGCAACCGCTCGCTGTTCGGCGAGACCTACGAGGAGCTGGCCACCCGCTACGGCGGGGACAACGCGGATTTCATCTGCCGGTTCCGCGATTCCTGGAAACGCAACTACCAGCGCGCCGCCTACATCCGCTTCCCGGGCGAGGCGGACCCCGCGCCCGGCGAGAGCGCCACGCGCAGCATGGCCCGCGAACTCCATTGGGAACACGAGGTGCTCGGCGGCGACGAGAGTCTGCTCCGCGCCCTGCTGACCGGGGACTGGCTGGACCGGCGCATTCTGGTGATCCCCCCCGGCCACCGCACCGCCAGCGCGCCCGGCGACGAGGTGGTGAGCTTCGCCTCGGGGGTCGAATCCCATCTCGACCAGGTGCTCTCCCGCTACCGCCGTCCCCACGAGTTGCCGAAACCGGAGCGGGAGGGTCTCGGCCTCGGCATCGACACCGGCGGCACCTACACCGATGCGGTGGTGTACGACTTCGCGAGCGGCCGGGTGCTGGCCTCGGCCAAGTCGCCCACCGTCCATGCCGAACTCCTGCGCGGAATCCGGGGAGCCTTGGCGGAATTGCCGCGCGAACTGCTCGTGAACGTCGGTCGGGTGGGGCTGAGCACCACCCTGGCGACCAACGCCTTCGTCGAGCACAAGGGCCGGCCGGTCGGCCTCCTGCTCATGTCGCCCTTCGCGGTGGATGAATCCGTCTACCCGTTCCGCTTCGTGCGCCATGTGGCGGGGGCGCTGACCATGGAGGGGAACGAGCGGGTGCCGGTCTGCCCGGACGAAATCGCGGCGGTGAGCCGCCAGGCGCTGGCGGCCGGCTGCGAGGCCATCGCGGTCAGCGGCTTCGGCGGCGTGGTCAATCCCGCCCATGAGCGGCAGGTGGCCGACATCGCCCTGCAAACCACGGGGCTGCACGCGGTCTGCGGGCACGAGCTGACCAGTCGGCTGAATTTCGTCGAGCGGGCGACCACGGCGGCGATGAACGCCCGGCTGGTGCCGCTGGTCGAGTCGCTGATCGAGTCCGTCGAGCAGGCCCTGGCCGAATGCGGCCTGACCAAGTGCCGGATCATGATGGTGAAAGGGGACGGCAGCCAGATGCTGGCGGCGGCGGCCAAGGCCACGCCGGTCGAGACCGTGCTTTCCGGCCCGGCCGCGAGCGTGGTCGGGGCCGCCCGGATCACCGGTTGCCAGAACGCGGTGGTGGCGGACATGGGAGGGACGACGCTCGATGTGGCGATTCTCCGGCATGGCCTGCCCGCCATGCGCGAGGAAGGCGCGCGCATCGGCGATTTCGCCACCAGCGTCGCGGCCATGGCCGTGCAGACCGTGGGCCTGGGCGGGGACAGCGAAATCGACCTGTCCGGCTGGCCGCGCGTGACGATCGGGCCGCGCCGGGTGGTGCCCCTCTGCCGTCTGGACGAGCTGGCGCCGGGCTTCGCCGCCCGTTTCGTCGAGGAATTGCCGGACGCGATTTCCCGGTCCGGCGGCAGCGCGGATGTGGTGGCGCTGGCTCCCGGCGCGAATCCGGCGGGCAACCGGGTGCTGAACCAACTGGCCGACGGCCCTCTGCTGCTGGGCATTCTCGCCCGGCGGCTGAACCGCGCCCAGCCCGACCAGTTGAACTGGCGGGAGCTGGAGAGCGAAGGGCGTCTGCTGCGGCACGGCTTGACCTTGACCGACATCCTGCATGTCGAGGGCATCTTCCAGCGCTTTTCGGCCGCGCCCGCCCAGGCCTGTCTGAGGCTCTGGGCCATGCTGCTCGAAACCACCGTCGAGGAACTGGTGAAGACCATCTACCAGGAATTCCGGCGGCTGGTGGCCGACACTGTCCTGCGGGCGGCTCTGCCGGCGGATTGCCCGTGGACTAGCCCGGGCTCGGCCGCGCTGCGCCGCTGGCTGACGGACCACTTCGCCGCCGGGGACTCCAGTCTGCCCCTGGCGATCAATCTGGGTCTGGGAATGCCGCTGGTGGGGGTTGGCGCGCCCGCGCCGACCCTGTTTCCCCAGCTCGGGAAGGTGCTTGGCTGCGAGGTGCTGGTATCGGAATATTCCGGTGTGGCCAACGCCATCGGCGCCATTTCGGGCGACGTGCTGTTGCGGGAGACCGCGACCATCCGCATGCCCGACGACGGCGCCTTCGTGTGCAGTTGGCGCGGGGGGAGCCGTCGCGCCAACAATCTGGACGAGGCGCTCGCCGCCTGCGAGCAGGGCCTCTGCCAATGCCTGCGGGAACAGGCCAAGGCCAACGATATTCCCTACACCGAGCCCGCTTTCAGCGCCGCGCCCAGCCAGGCCGAAACCCGCGAGGGCTCGCTCCTGCTCGGCGTGACCCTGGTGGGCGAACTGCGCGGCTAACCTATTTCGGCGGCCGCGTCAGGAAGAGCCGCAGGCTGCGCAGGCGGAACAGGAACAGCTCGTCCAACTGCGCCGGATTCCTCAGCCATGGGCTGCACAGCCAGGACCGCAGCAGCTCGCCGACGGCCAGGGCGCGGTGCCCCGACTCGAAGTGCATCCAGGCGACCTGGAAATGCAGGAAGGCGAACACCCGCCGCCAGAACAGCGGGGCGCGGATGCAGTCCCGGTTCCGCTGCCGGGCGGCGCGGAGCACCGTGAGCATGTTGCGCTTCATGCGGGGGGCGTTGGCGCTCATGTTGTCGCCGTGCTTGCGGATGTAGCAGAGGACGCGCTCGTCCCAGAACAGCCGCCAGTGTTCGGCAATACGAATCCACATGTCGCGGTCCTCGGTGCTGCGCAGGGTCGTGTCGAAGAGGCCGCAGGTGTCGAAACAGGCCCGCCGGGCGACCACGGAGGAGGGGCTGAAATGGGAGCGCATCAGCAGGTCGGCCGCCGTGAGTTCCCGGCTGGTCAGCCTGGTCTTGCGGAAGGCGATTTCCTCGGGATGGCGCTGGCCGTCGCGGTAGATCACGCCCCGGTCGCAGGCGACCAGACCATAGTCTTCCGGCAGTTCCGCGAAGCGGGCCATCTGGCAGGCCAGCTTGTCCGGCTCCCAGACGTCGTCGGCGTCAAGGAAGGCGATGAAGTCGTGGCTGGCGGTGCGGATGCCGGTGTTGCGGGCGGCGGAGAGACCCTGGTTCTGCTGATGGACGGCGACGATCCGGTCGCCGTAGCTGTCGAGGATGTCCTTGGTGTGGTCGGTGGAGCCGTCGTTGACCACGATCAGCTCCACCCGGGGATGGGTTTGGTTCAACACCGAGTCCACCGCTTCCCGGAGGAAGTGGGCATAGTTGTAGGCGGGGATGACGACGGAGACGGGGAGGTCGGCGGCGGCCATTGCGGTGCGCGTTCCTTGCACAAGGGGGAGATCCCGGAAAACGGGACTCTATTCTACGGGGCGCGGCGGGGTTTGCAAGCGGGGTTTCAGTTGTCCTCGCCGAAGCTCCACTCCGTGCGGCGTTCGGCACGCAGATTTGTGCGGCCGCCGCGCAGCTTGCGGACGGGGTCGAAGATGGCGTCGGCCCCGTCGCGTTTGGCCAGGAAGACGAATTCGAGCAGTTCGCCCAGTCGGCCTTTGGGGAAGCCGGTCTTGCGGGAGAGCCAGGCGAGATACTCGTAGGGCAGGTCGTAGACGGGCACCCCGTTGGGCGGATAGTTGGCGGGGCCGTACTTGCCGAAGGGCATGTACGTGCGGGCGATGTCGCCCAGGGTCCGGGCGAGTCCTTCCTGGTCGGCTGGATTCATGCTTCGGGTCCGTAGGCGCGGATTTCGTAGACGCGGGCGCGATAGCGGGGATCGCGCACGGCGAGGACAGTGAGGCGCAGGCGGGTGGCCGCGAGGGTCGGGAAGGCGTGGACCCGCCAGCGCTGGTAGTTGTCGTTTTCCTCGGCCAGCGTGTTCCAGCCCGCCGCTGTCTCGGCTTCGAGGCGATAGGCGGTGACGCAGCGGCGGGCATAGGCTTCGTCGCAGTTGATCGGGGAATCCTGATAGGCCCGGTCGATGGTGTCGAAGGTAAGCTGGACCCGGGCGAGCTCGACTGTGGCCGGGAAGGTCAGTTCGAGGCTCTGGGGCAGCGGCTGGTCGAAATCGGACAGCCAGGCGTGGACGGGGTTGGTGGAGTAGCGCCGGTTCCAGCCGTCGGTCACGTTCGCCGCCTCGCCGTACAGGGGGGCGGGTGCGAGGGCGAAGGCATGGCAGTCGGCGAAGGTGGCATAGCTGTCGGCCCCCTCGGGACGGCAGACCCGGATGGCGAAATCGTAGGAATGGGGATCGAGTCCCAGGGAGACCTCGGGACAGGCGTCGAGGAGAAGCTGGTAGCGGTTCTCGTCCGAGGTGGGATCGACGGGAAGCAGGGGGATGCCGGGGAAGACGAACTCGATCCAGCCGTCGAAGCGGACAGGGACGATAGCCTTGGCTACGGCGAGTTCGGCGAAGCCGTCCAGGCGATTGTCGCTGCCCCATTCCATGCGGTTCTGGGCCCCGGGAACATGGCGCATGCCCTGGCGCTCGCGCTCCTCCTTCCAGAGTTGCTCGCGCTGGAACAACTGAAGGCGGACGGTGAGTTCGCGCTCCCGGCCACCGGGATTGGCCACAAGGAACCGGACTTTGCGCAGGACTTCGGGCCAGTCCCAGAGCTGGACGCCGCGCGGGATGTCGAGAGGCAGGGAACCGGCAGGCCGGGTCGCGCCGTGGCGCATTTCGCTGGTGGTCGTAACCATCGCGTTCCGCGCAAGATCGCGGGGGTCGCGGTTGGGCACGGTGAGGATGGTGGCATCCTGGCGGAGCAGGATTTGCTGGAGTTCGTCGGGGTTCACCTCGGCGGCGGTACAGCCGTGGCGGCGGGCGAGGGCGGCGGCGGTGCCCGCGCCCTGGCCGATGCAAGCGAGGGTGCGCATCAAGCGCACCGTGCCGAGGGCAAGGTGCGTGCAGCTCATCAGCCGCCCGGCCAGCCAGAGATTGTCCAAGTCCTTCGAGTAGCAGGAACGGTAGGGGAAGGACCAGAGCGGGGGGATGCTGTGGAAGACCACGCGGGCGCGGCTGCCGTCCACCTCGTGGATGTCCACCCCGTAGCCGCCGTAGCCGACGGCGTCGGGGAAGGGGAAGGCGTTCTCGACTTCGGTCTGGGTGAGCAGGTGGTCGCCGACGAACCGGCGGCTTTCCCGCTTGCCGTCCTTGGGGCTGACCCAGGTCAGCTCCCAGTTCCGGGCCAGGTCGGGGAAGCTGTGGTTCTTCACATTGTCCCAGGTGCGGTAGAGCTGGTAGAGAATTTCCTCGCGGATGGCGGCGGTGTCGCGGATGGTGTCGAGCTGACCGCCGCTTTCGGTGACCCAGAGGAAGCAGAACTCGTCCTCGGGTCGCCAGGAGGCGGGATAGCCCGCGAGTTTCGGGGGCGGGCCTTCCGTGGCCGCGCGCTCGGCGAAACGGGGTGGCAGGACGAAATCCACCGGCCGGGAGCATTTGCGGACCAGAGCGGTGAGGCTGATGCCCATGGTTTTCCGGGTGGCGACGGCAGGGGCCGAGCGTTCGCCGAAGGTACTCCGCGCATCCTCGCCCCAGAGGAACGAGGCGCCGGCGGAGGCGGCGACCTCGCCGTCGCCGCTGCCGTCGATAACGCCGTGGCGGACCCGGAAGAGCTTGGTCTGGAAGGTGTCGTTGTCCAGCACGACGACCCCGGTCACGCGCCGCCCCTCGACCAGTGCCTTGCGCCCCTGGTGGCGGCGGAAGAGGCGGACACCCGCCTCGGCGAGTTTGTCCTGCAAGACCAAGTCCCAGGTATGGGAGATGTTGTAGTGGTTGCCCCAGGTGCGGGTTTTGCCGCGCCGCCGGGCGGCTTCCAGCTCCAGCTCCTCGATGATGCCCGTCTCAGAGGCGTAGGGGTGGAAGGAATGTGCACCCGAAATGTGGACGCCGAGCAGGGGACCACCGTTGCCGCCCAGCACTTGGTCCATCTCGACCAGGCAGGTGTCGCAGCCGTTGCGCGCGGCGGCGATGGCGGCGCAGACGGCGGCCACGCCGCCCCCGACCACCAGCAGACCGCAATCAATCTCGACATCGATGGGAAACGGGATGGAGGAAGTAGGCATGGGCTTACCGGCGATTTTTGAGGACGTTTCGCAAGGCTACTGCCGGGACCGCCCAACGTCAACTTGAAAAGACGGGGAGCGGGCCAAGATTGTCGGTGCCATCCATCCGCACATCCATCGGAGACTTCCCATGATCCGCTCCTCCATGTTCCTGGTTTCGACGGTGTTGTTGGCCGCTGGCGCTGCGGCGGAGGGTCTGGCGGAATGGCCGCCCCGCGACTATCTGCTGCGCAGTCTGGTCCAGCGCGTTCCCGCCATTCTGAAATCCTACCATGCCGACACGGGGAAGTTCGGCACCGAACCGTGGATTTGCGGGGACCAGAACCCCATTTTCCCGCTTGCCGCCGCCTGGAGCATCGAGCATCCGGACAACCCGTACTATCACTCCGCCGAGGTGCTTGCCGCCATCGCCGGGGGCGGGGTGGCCCTGGTGAACGAGCAGGACGAGGCGGGCCGCTGGCGCTTCGACAAGAAGGATGGTTCCTACTGGGGCCAGATTCACATGCCCTGGACCTACTCGCGCTGGATTCGCGCCTATCTCCTGGTGGGCGACGCCCTGCCCGCCGAGGCGCGGGAAACCTGGGAACGGGGACTGAATCTCGGCTTCGGCCACATCGCCCGCGCCTATCCCGAGTCCACCGTACACAATATTCCCGTCCACCTCGCCATGAGCCTGTATCTGGCCGGGGTGGCCTTCGAGAACGAGGACTGGCAACGGCGCGCGCGGGAGTTCATGCCCAAGGTCGTCGCGGCCCAGGATGCCACCGGATTCTGGTCGGAGCATCAGGGGCCGGTGGTGGCCTACAACTACGTGTACTCCGACTCGCTGGGCATCTACTACCATTTCGCCAAGGACCCGGTGGTGCTGGAGGCCCTCCGCCGCGCCGCCTATTTCCACTCCGCGATTCTCTGGCCGGACGGGAGTTCGGTGTCCTGCATCGACGAGCGGAATCTCTATTCCTCCTCGGTCCGCATCGGCAATCCCGGCTTTGCCCACACTCCCGAGGGGCGGGGCTATCTGCTGGCGCAGTTGCGCCGCCATGCGGGCGAGGGGGAACGGAACATGGATGCGGACATGGCGGCCGCCCTGCTGCTGTACGGCGGCGAGGGCGAGATCGTCATGCCCGGCGAGATCGGCGAGGACGGCGTGGTGATTCTGGGCGACAACGACACCCTGATCCGGCGGGGGGACGCCTGGAGCTGGGCGCTATCGGCCTACACCGCCGACGTGCCGAACAATCGCTGGATTCAGGACCGCCACAATCTGGTGGACCTGTTCCACGGCGAACTGGGGCTGGTCGCCGGGGGCGGCAACACGAAAATGCAGCCGCTGTGGTCCACCTTCACCATGGGCGACGTGTCCCAGCTTCGGCTCACCCCCGAAACCGAGAATCCCGACTTCACGCCGGACATCGACCTGGTCTGGACCTCCAGCCAGTCGACGGTCCGCCGCGAAGGCGACGCGGCCCGGCTCGAAGTCACCCTGAATCCGCGCACCCGGCTCAAGCGCGAGGTGCTGTTGAGCGAGGACTTCGAAGGCGTCGCTCCGGATGGTTTGCCCGCAGGCTGGCGGGTGTTCGGCCGGAAAGGCGAAACCGACGCCATCGCCGCGACGGACGACCAATGCCATGACGGCAAGCAGTCCCTGTTTTTCCGCAACGGCGACAACCGGAACAGCCTCGGCCTGCGCAGCCCGCAGGTGCCGGTGGCACCGGGCGAGTCGTGCGTCGCCGAAGTCTGGTGGCGGGGCGAGACGGGGCAGGGGGCCTCATTCTATCTGGAATTCTGGGACGCGGCGGGGCAGCGCCTGCAGGAGGGGATGCGCATCGTCGCCTGTCCGGGCCAGGAGGATTGGATTCGGCGCAGCGCGGCGGGACGGGTTCCCGAGGGCGCGGTGGGGGTCACGGTATTGCTGTACAGCAGCATCGCCGCCACCGCCGCAGGACATTTTGACGATGTGGTGATCGCCCGTCTGGTGCCCGACGAGCAGGAAGGCAAAACGGCCCGCTGCTCGGTCGAGGTGCGGCCCGACGGCGACGAATTGGTGCTGACCTACCGCGCCACGCCCGGCCAGGGGGTGCGGGCGCACCTGCCGCTGATGCTGCGCGGCTCGCGCCTGGAACTGGCGACGGGGAAGCGGCTGCCGTTGGTCGAGGACCAAATCGAGCTTGCCAGCGGGGACGTGGGCGGTTCCTTCGCGCTTTCCGGATTGCGGGTGACCATGCCGGAGGGGGCGTCGCTGGTCTGGCCGGCCCGGCACTTCAATCCCTACACCAAGGATGGTAGGTCCAGCCTCAACAGCGCGAAGCTGGTCCTGGCCATGCCCTTTACCGACACCGGCGAGTACACTGTCCGCCTTGCCGCCAGCAAACCGGAGCCCTTCGCCGGGCTGGTGTTCGAGGCGCGCGATCTGCCTTTCACCCATGCCGAAGGCACCTACACCAAACGCTTGGACAATCTAGGGTCCCAGTTCATCGGCTCGACCAAACCCGGCGACTGGCTGCGCTTCACCCTGCCGGACATCAAGCCCGGTCGCTATGAGCTGATCGGCGACTTCGTGGTGGCCTACAGCTACGGCATCGTCGAGATTCTGCTCGACGGCAAGGAGGTCGGCGAGCCCTTCGACGGCTACTGGGCGGCCGTGGACAGTTCGGGGACTCAGCAGTCCTTCGGCGAGGTGACGCTCGGTGGCCAGCACGAGGTGACTGTGCGGATCGTCGGCAAGAATCCCGCCGCCACCAACCAGATTTTCAGTGTGAAACGCTGGTTGCTGCGCCCGCTGGAATAGGGCAGGGGGACCGGGCGGGCCCGGCCCCCCCTGGGCATATTATCCGTTGATGCCGGGAATGGTGCGGAGGTTCTGGCCGAGATCGACGCCGTTGGCGACGAGCTGGCGCTGGAGTTCCT
>LVAZ01000272.1 GCA_001603055.1 Victivallales bacterium Lenti_02 | reverse complement strand
GGGCGGGGAGGGCCAGGCGCAGACGGGCGGGGGGGAGCTGGGCGAGGGCGGTTTCGATTTCGGCCCAGGGGGCGCGGGAGATGTCGAGGACGAACTCGTCGGGGCCGTCGTCCGCCGGAAAATCGGCGAGGAGGGCGGGCTGGTCGGTCAGCAGGGACCAATGTTCGCCGGGAGTGCCGCCGGCGAGGCGGACTTCGGGAAGGCGTTGCAGCCGTTCCTCGCGGGCGGCGGCGAGGCGTTCGGCCAGTTGGTCGGCGAGACGGCGGCGGAGATCGTTGAGCAGCGAGGCCGGGGCGAACAGCCCTTCCGGGTTGCGCACGTCGAGGCTGGCGAGGGCGAATTCGGTGTCGCCCAGCTTGGCGAAGGCGGTTTCGACGGCGCGGACCACGCCATCGGGAGTGCGGGCGGGGGAAAGGGGTTCGTCGCTGACGACGCTGGCAGATAGCTCCCGGCAGGTGCCGGTGGCGCGCAGGCCCCGGGCCGCGAATTCGACGGTCACTGCCAGGGGCAGGCGGACGCGATGCTGGCCGGGCCGGGGGCGGGTCCAGTGGTAGGCGCGTTTGACGGCCTGGGAGGAGCCGCAGTAGACGGTGGCTCCGTCGGGCAGGCGCGGATGGCTGGCGGGCAGGGCGATCTCGACGGTTTCACCCCGTTCGGCGGCGAAAACGGGACGGCCCTTGACCCACAGCTCCTCGATGCCGAAGCCGAAGGGGCGCTCGCGCTCGGGCAGGTCGACCTGAATGCCGTCGTGGCGTTCGATGCCGTGTTCGGCGAGATGGAAGCGGAGCCGGTCGGGCTGGCCGGGGAGGACGGCCTCGATGGTGCCGAGGGGCGCGCCGCGATGGCCGACGGTCGAGGTGTCGGTGAGCCCGGTCTGCGCGTCGCGGTCGAGAAACAAGGGGGTCCAGGGGCGGCTGAAGACGGTTTTGAGGCCGAATTCGAGTTCGCGCTGGTCGGCGGCGGTGAGGGTGCCGTCGAGCAGGCGGCGGTAGTAGTCGGTGACGACCGAGACGTAGAGGGGGGATTTTTTGCGGCCCTCGATCTTGAGCGAGGCGACGCCGGCCTGGCGGAGGGCGTCGAGCTGGTCGGGCAGGGCGAGGTCGCGCATGGACATGGCGGCGCAGTGGCCCGGCTCCCCGTTGCGGAACAGGCCGTTGCGGCAGAGGTAGGCGCATTCGCCGCGGTTGCCGCTGGTGCCGCGCAGGTGGGAGGACAGCAGGCAGAGACCGCTGTAGCCGTAGCAGAGCGCGCCGTGGACGAAGACCTCGACGTCGAGTCCGGGAATGGCGCAGATTGCCTGGATTTCGTCCAGCCCCAGTTCGCGGGCGGGGATGACGCGGCGGAAACCGAGGGGGGGCAGTTGGCGGGCGCCGGCGGCGCTGTGGATGGCCAGTTGGGTGCTGGCGTGCAGTTCGAGACCCGGGAAATGGGCGCGGGCCAGCCGGGCGACGCCGAGGTCCTGAACGATCACCGCGTCCACCTGGAGTTCGGCCAGGGTGTCGAGGGTGCGCATCACGTCGGGCAGTTCGCGTTCGAGGACGACGGTGTTGACGGTGGCGTAGACCTTGCGGGGCGACTCGGCCCGGTGGGCGAAGTCCACCAGTTCGGAGAGTTCGTCGCGGGAGAAGTTTTCCGCCTCGGCGCGGGCCGAGAAGCGGCGGAGGCCGCAGTAGACGGCGTCGGCGCCATAGGCGAAGGCGGCATAGGCGGCTTCGGGGCCGCCCGCTGGGGCGAGGAGTTCCATGCTGGTCCTTTTGGTTTCCGGCCCGTCGGGCCATGCCATACTGTACGGCGCGAAGGGAGGTTCGGCGCGTGGTGCGGGTTTCCCCGCCTCGGCTTTTTTCCGGGGGGGAGGCTGCGGCACCCGATTTCGCGTGCATGGCTTGCTTTGTGGCGCGGATTGTGGTATAGAAGATGGAGGTATGTTAGTTTTGTAAATCGGTCGCGAAGAAACCAAAGAAAGGAACAGTCATGGGCTCGACAAGACAATCGGTTCAACGGTTTCGTTTCACGCTCATCGAGCTGCTGGTAGTGATCGCGATCATCGCGATCTTGGCCTCGATGCTCCTCCCGGCGCTCCAGCAGGCGCGGGCGAAGGCGCGGGAGATTAGCTGCATCAACAACATCAAGCAGCTCAATCTGGCCATCTTCATGTATACCGACAACAACGCGGAGCGGTATCCCACCAACAGCCCCACCCGCTGGCACAGCCTGTTGCTCAGCTACGTGGGCGACGCCAACTCGTATATCTGCCCCACCGCCGCCACCTATCCGCGGGGCTATGCCACCAACCACAACATCTGCGAATGGAGTTCTTCCAGGTCGATCGGCCAGATCGTGGGTCCCTCCACCACCGCGATGTTCGTCGATGCCGCCCAGTGCAACAGCAACGTGGTCGGGCTCGGTGATCCCACCCAGTTCAACGCCAATGCCACCGGCTCCTCCGACTGGCAGTGGACGCCGCCATCGAACTGGACCGGCACGGTGACCACGAACTACAGCAATTCGGACAGCAACTACACCCGCCGCCCGGTGGGCCGCCACGGCGACGCCCTCAACGTGGGCTACTGCGACGGGCACGCGGCGCGCATCGGGATCAAGAACTTCCTCGGCCCGATGCTCGAAGGCTGGCCCTACGGCGATCCCAACAACTCCTGGGACAACAAGTAGGCTTTTTCGCCCGACTTCCGGAACGGCTGGCAGGCCCATGCGCTGCCAGCCGTTTCCTTTTCGGGCGATTGGTTTCATCGAGCCTGCACGGTCGTTGGTTTTTGCGGCGTTCGCCGCTTCGGAGACTGGACTCGGGTGAGGAAGGGGATATGTTCCAGTTTTTCCTATATCCGACGCGAGGAAGCCCATGCCCGACCCCCGCCACAACATCGCCCACTATTTGCCGGCGGTGGCGAGCCTGCAACCGAGCCGCCGGGCGGTAGTTTATCCCGAGGGCCGCGACCGGACGGGGCGGGTGGCCTACACGCATCTGACCTTCGCGCAGCTCGACCGGCTGTGCGACCGCTACGCCTGGGGACTCCGGGAGGCAGGGGTCGAGCAGGGGATGAAAACCCTGCTGATGGTGCGCCCGTCGCTCGATTTCTTCGCGCTGACCTTCGCCATCTTCAAGATCGGCGCGGCTCCGGTGCTGATAGATCCGGGGATGGGGTGGGGCAGCTTCATGCGCTGCGTCGAGCAGGTGGGGCCGGAGGCGTTTCTCGGGATTCCCGCCGCCCATGTGCTGCGCCTGCTGCGCCGTCGTTTCTTCCGCAGCGTGCGGATTCCGGTGACGCTGGGAACACGCTGGTTCTGGGGTGGGTGCTCGGTGGGCGGGATGCCCGAGCGGGACGAGCCGTTCCCGGTCTGCCCGGTGGAAGCGGACAACCTGGCGGCGGTGCTGTTCACCACCGGCAGCACCGGCCCGGCCAAGGGCGTCGTCTACAGCCACCGCATTTTCGTCACCCAGACCGAGATTCTGCGCGAGCAGTACGGGATCGGGCCGGGGGACATCGATCTGCCCTGTTTTCCCCTGTTCGCCCTGTTCAGCACCGCGCTCGGGGCGACGGCGGTGATTCCCGACATGGACCCCACGAAGCCGGCGCGGGTGAATCCGGACCGGATCGTCGAGCCGATTTTGAACCAGGGCGTGACCTACTCCTTCGGCTCGCCGACGCTGTGGGCGCGGGTGGGGGCGCACTGCGCGGAGCGGGGCATCCGCCTGCCCAGCCTGACCCGGATCATCATGGCCGGCGCTCCGGTTCCCGCCTATGTCCACGAGCGTCTGCTCGGCAAGGTATTGCCCGAGGGGGCGCAGACCTACACGCCCTACGGCGCCACCGAGTCCCTGCCCGTGGCCAATTTCACCGGTCGCGAGATGCTGGCCGAGACGGCGGCGCGGACCCGGGCGGGGGAGGGCATGTGCGTGGGGCGGCCCCTGCCGAACGTGACCTGCCGGATCATCCGCATCACCGACGAGCCCATCGCGGAATGGGATGAGTCCCTGGTGGTGCCGGACGGGACCATCGGGGAAATCTGCGTGAAAGGCGACGTGGTCACCCGCGCCTACCATAATCTGCCCGAGGCCACCCGCCTGGCGAAGATCGCGGACGGGGAGACGGTCTGGCACCGCATGGGCGACGTGGGCTATCTCGACGGGAAGGGGCGCATCTGGTTCTGCGGCCGCAAGAGCCACCGGGTCGAGACCGGCTCGGAAACCTTGTATTCCGTGCGCTGCGAGGCGGTGGCCAACGAGCATCCCGCCGTCTACCGCTCCGCTCTGGTGGGTGTCGGCGAGGACCGCCGTCGCCAGACCCCGGTGCTGATCCTGGAGCCCCACCCAGGCCAGTACCCGCGCGACCCGGCCGCCGAGCAGGCCCTGCGCGCGGAAGTGCTGGAACGGCTCGCCGCCAATCCCGAGACGGCGGGCATCCGCCAGCTCCTGCTGCATCCCGCGTTTCCCGTGGATATTCGGCACAATGCCAAAATACGCCGCGAAGAGTTGGCGCAATGGGCCGCCAAGAGAGTAGGTTAGCGCATCCTGCCTTTTTCACTTCCCGCGCTCCCGCCGTGATTTCACAACAATTCTCTTTGGTCTTGTGGACCAGTGATGGGGTTGTCGCCAATGAGCATGTACGGACGAATCGCAGCCCAGGTTTTGACGCATCTGGTGACGGAGGCTCCCTGCTGCCGCCGGGACTTGGCGGATGTCCTGGCGGTGAGCAAGGCGTCGGTGAGCCGGACGGTGATGCCCCTGCTGGAGAGCGGGATGATCCGCGAGGGCAAGCCGGTCGAGCGGGCGGAGGGAGGCCCCGGGCGGCGTAAGGTGCCCCTGACGGTGCGGCCCGACTGCGTCTACCTGCTCGGCACCGACCTCGAGGGCGGGGCCTTGCGCGCCTGCGTGTTGAACGCCTGCCGCGAAGTCGTGGCCGGCGAGGTCTGGGCGATTGGCCCGGACTGGTCGCGGGACCGGTTGCTGCTGGAGTGGCGCAATCTGCTCGAACGGGTTCTGGCGCAGGCGGCGGTCCCGGCTGGGTGCCTGGCGGCGGTGGGGGCCGGGTTGCCGGGCGTGGTGGCGCGGACCGGTCTGGCGACGCGCACGTTTCTGCCCTCGGGGCATTGGTCGGAGCTGGATGCGGCCGAGCCGCTGCGCGCGCTCGGGGTGCCGGTTGCCGTGGCCAACAACGTGCTCTGTGTTTCGGAGTACGAGCAACGCCTGGGGTTGGTGCACCAGGAACGCAGCTTCCTCAGCATTCTGATCCGCTATGGGATTGGCGCGGCCTTGTACGCGGAGGGCCGGCAATTCTCGGGCGAGACCCGGTTCGCGGGCGAGATCGGCCACATGCGGATTTTCGAGGACGGCCCGGTCTGCACCTGCGGCCTGACCGGCTGCCTCGATGTGCTCGCTTCGGGGCGGACGCTGCCGAGTCTGGCCAGCATGGAGTCGGCCGAGCGGCTGGCCGTGCTGCGCGGGCGGGCGCAGGCTCTGGGGCGGGGAATCGCGAATCTGCTGAAGGTGTTCCAGCCCCCCGCCGTTCTGGTCAACGGGATCTACAATCCCTACGCCGGCGAATTCCAGCCCCTGCTGGCCGAGGCAATCGAGGCGGAGTTCGGGAATCTGCCCTTGGTCCGGCCCCGTCTGCTCTTCGGCGAACAGGCGGAATTCAAGTCCTCGATCGGTGCGGCCCTGCGGGCGGGGGCGGAGTTTCTGCCCGATTTCTTCGCCGCCCGGATGGGTGGCATCTGATGACTACCCGGCGCTACGACGTGCTGGTCTGCGGCGGTGGTCCGGCGGGCGTTGGCGCGGCGGTGGCCGCCGCCCGCGCCGGGGCGCGGACGCTGCTGGTCGAGAGCGCCAGTTGTCTGGGCGGAGTGATGGGCAACGCCCTGGTCTCCAGTTTCTGCGATTCGCCGGGGGGACCGGTGTTCGCCGACCTGGCCCGGCGGCTGCTTGATCTGGGCGCGGCGGAATGGCGGGTCGATCCGGTGCGCTTCCGTCCGCCGGGACGCCTGCGGTTTCAGCCGGAAACCGCCCGTGCTGTCGCGCTCGATCTGGTGGCCGAGGCGGGGGGCGAGGTTCTTCTGGGCACCTTTGTCCAGGGGGCGCTGGTGGAGTCCGGCCGCGTGGTCGGGGTGGGATTGGCCACGAAGGCGGGCGTGGTGCCCGTGCGGGCCGGGGTGGTGGTGGAT
>LVAZ01000271.1 GCA_001603055.1 Victivallales bacterium Lenti_02 | reverse complement strand
GGGTCAGATCACCGCGCAGTCGAAATCGGCGAAATCGGCGAAGGCCAGCAGTCCTTCCAGGCAGTCGCCGAAGACCAGCGCGCTGTGATGGGTGCCGCCGTGGCGGGAGAATTCCTCGAGGAAATCCGGCACCGCCCGGCGCGGCCGCATCCACCCCCGCACCGAATTCGCCATGCTGGGATTGGGCTGCTCGGGCAGAATCTCGACCGGAGCCACGATCAGACCGAAACGGTCCGCCGGCCCCGGCGCCAGGTTCACGAACACCGCCGGACCCGGCTTCGGGGAACCGACCACCACCACCGGATCGTGAGCCGCCGTGTACGGGAACGCCTTCGTCCGCAGCACCGGTTTCCCCGCCATGATCTCCGGGTTGATCTCGCCCATGTGCGAGAGGAAGAGCGAGGCCCCCTTCCAGTCCGGGCAGAAGATTTCGGTGAAGGTGGTGCGCCCGAAACTCGAAGCCAGCGCCCCGACGAGGCAGGCGGTCAGCACATCCCCCTCGCCCGCGTAGCCAATGCCGTAGGACATGGCTTTGCAGGCTTCGAGGAAGGGCACTGTGTCCACCGGCCCCTCGGCCTGGTCGAAAGCGAGGAAATTGGCGCTGAAGGCATCGTAGCCGCCCTCGGTCAGCAGGCGGCGCACCCCGAGCCCGACCCGCACCGAACGGGCGTGGGCCGCGTCGTCCGCCTCGACCTGGTAACGCTCGCGGTCCAGCTCGATCTCGGCCCGGATTTCCGCCTCGGTCACCGCCAATACCGCCGCCTTGAGGCCGCAGGCCGGCAGGTCGCTGACGGTGATGTCCAGATGCTCGCGCAGCACCCCCAGTTCGACCCGGAAGTCGCCCATGCCGGGGAAGCTGGGGCCAATGCGCAAGGCCCGCGCGCCAATCAGCTTGCGCGCCGCCAGGGCACCCCGCGCGATCTGGGCCGCGCGGGCGATCAGCCGGGGATTGCGGTAATGCCCCGCCACTACCCGGTAGGACTGTCCGCGCCGCCGCAGCATGCAGGCCAAATCCTGCACCCCGTGGATGCCGTGGTTGTACATGATCCGGCTCGCGTCCACATCCGGCCCGAAAGACTCGTCCATGGTCGTGTCGAGCATCAGAATCGGAATTTCGGTGCTGCACAGGGGATAGACCGCTTCGAGCGAGGGCGAGTAGGCCAGATGCAGGGTGACGATCAAATCCACCCGCTCCGCCTTGAACATGGCCACCGCCGCCTCGAACTCGGGCGCGACCCGGCAGATGTCCGCCCGCACCACCTCGAGGCTCTCGCCCGTCAGGCTTTTCGCCACCTCGTCGAGGAAGGGCAGAAACTCGGCCCGCCGCTCGGGCGTGACCTCGTCGTAGAGCTTCAAATACAGCGGCAGAAGCCCGATCTTCGGGTTTCGCTTCATGGGAAATGCCTTTTTCCTATTCGCCCGCCTTGTAGGCGATCAGGGTGTCGCCGTGGCGGATGTAGAGAACCCCGTTGGCCACCACGGGGTGGGCCCAATGCTGCTTGCTGCCCTCGGTGACCCGGAACTTGCCCGTCAAGCCGCCGAAGGACTTGGCGCTCACTTCCGCCAGACCCACCTCGCCCCGTTCGCTGTACATGTACAGCAGGCCGTCCGCGAAGACGATGGAGCCCTTGCCCACCGCCGGGTCGCGCCATTTCACCCGGCCCGTGGCGATGTCGAGACAAATCAGGTCGCGCTCGCCGGTGCCCACCACCGCGTCGTCGAGGCGGATGATGCCGCCGTGGTGGTTGGACAGGTCCTTGTTCTCCCACAGTTTGCGGACGGCGGTCCCGGCCTGGTTCATCTGCAGCCCCTCGCTGCCCTGGTTGTAGCCGCTGCTGATGACCACCATCCCCTCGAGGTAGACCGGGGTGCTGGCATGGACGGCGTAACGGTTCTTGTAGGGGTGAAGCCAGAGGTCGCGCCCGTCCTTGGCGTCCACGGCGATGGCGCCCTCCTCGGCCATGGTGAGCAGAATCCGCCGCCCGTTGTGATCCACCAGCAGCGGCGAGCAGTGGGCGCTCTTGCCGCCCAGCCGGCTCCGCCAGATTTCCCGCCCGTTCCTCGCGTCCAGAGCCGCCACCGTCGCGTCCGACCCGCCCGGTGTGCAGTACACCCGGTCGCCGTCGACCAGCACCGATTCGGTCACGCTCCACTGAATCTGCCGGCCGCCCAGGTCGCGGAACAGGTCCTTCTGCCAGACAACCTGGCCGTCGTTGAGCTTGAAGCAGACCAACAGCCCCTCGCCGCTCAGGACATAGACCCGGTCCCCCGCCACGGTCGGCGTGCTGCGCGGGCCGGGATAGCCACCGCCCTTGGTTTCCGGACCGTAGGTCTTGGCCCCGAGCAACTTGCCAGCCGTGGAGATCAGGAACAGCTTGCCCTGGCCATCCACCATGCCGGTGGTGAAAATCCGGTCTCCAACCACGGCCACGGTCGAGAAGCCTTCGCCCAGGCCGTTGATGCTCCACAGTTTCTGCGGCCCCGTTCCCGGCCAGCGCCGGGCCAGGCCCTTTTCCTGCGACCGCCCGTCCCGGTTCGGCCCCCGCCACTGCGGCCAGTCGTCCGCCCTCAACCCCGTAACCATCGCGATACAGACCAGCAAAGCAAGCAAGTGTCGATTCATGGTGCCCACTCCATATAACCGGGGGTTCAGGAGAATATGGTCATGCCCGCGCGGCATTCGCCAAGGCTAATGTATCGGGAATCCGCCTGCCAGCAATCCATCCCGGCGGAAAACCGCCTCAATCCCCCGGTTCGCAGGGCTGGCCAAGGCCCAGCCGTCCCGCCACCCACTGCTCGTTGAAGGCGCGGAATTCCCCGACCTGCCAGGCGTGCCCGTCCAGGGGGCCGTTGAACATCCGCTTGGGGGCCTGAATCTGGTTGTAGGCGGCGTAGACCGTGCCCGGCGGGCAGGTGCGGTCGATGAAACCGGCCGAGACGATGGTCGGGCACTTGATCCGCCGGGCGAAGTTCACCGCGTCGAAATAGGCGGACATGGTCAGCACCTGCTCCAGTTCCTGGCCATCGAGCCGGTTCGCCAGATTGGGCCAGCCCGGCTGGCGCTGGGCCCGCCCGGCGGTGTGCTCGCACATGGCGGGGACATTCGCCGCCGCCGCCGTGAACTTGGGGTTCAGCCCGGCCATAATCAGGGCGAAGGCGCCGCCCTGGCTCGATCCGTCCACCACCAGATGCACCCCGTCCCAGTCGGGCCGGGAAGTCAGCCACTGAACCGCCCGGTCCACGCCGAGAATGGCCCGGTAGAAGTAGAACGCCTCGCGGTCGCCCTTGCCGATGTGCGAGTAGGTGCCGTTGGCGTTCAATTCCTTGTAGGCGGCCTCGATCCCCTCCTTGCCCAAGGTGCCCACATCGTAGCTGTGGACTCCCATCACCAGACTCAGCGCACCCCGCGACGCCCACTGCGCCGACGGGCCGAAGGGGCCGGGACCGGCACCGGGAACCGTCACATAGGCGGGAAACGGTGCCTCCCGCCCGCGCGGCACCGACAGGAAGCCGTAGATCCGGGTGCCGCCCACGTTCGCGAAGCTGATCGCGTAATTGTCCACATTCACCCCGGAAAGCTGGTCGAGCCGGGTAAGCTGCACATCGAGGGGGATTTCCGCCAACTGGGCCCGGGCCGTGCGCCAGAACCTGTCGAAGTCCTCCGGATTCACCGTGGTTGCCGCGATTTTCTCGGGCTCGAAAGCGGCCGCACCCAGCCCCCGGTACTCCTTGCCGTCCTTGGCGAAGACCGCCTCGACGCGGGCGAAGCCGGGCTGGTCGAGCCCGAGCGTGAACACCGCCCCGCCCTCGGCCGCCAAATCCAGCACCCGCTGGCCCAGCCGCTCGCCGCCGTCGCGGGTCACCACCACGGCCACCGTCCCCGCCGTGACCGGATTCCCGTCCTCCGTCACGCTCACCCGCATACTCGCCTGATCGCGGCAGGTGTACAGCGCATCCGCCCGGTCCGTGCGGACTTCCACCTTGACGGTTTGGGCGACGACCGCCAGCGAGAATACCAGAGCGGTCAGCAACAGGGAAGCGGTACGGCGCATGATGCAACTCCTACGTTGGGCTTGAGATAACGAATGCGCAAAGATAGCGGCACCCCCCGTCCAGAGCAACCCGCCACCGCCACATCACTCGCCGCGGGAAACCAGGACCGGCCAGTCCCGGCAGGCCTCCGCCAGCAATTCGCGCACCTTGGGCGCGGCCTGCTCGACAAATGTCTTGGCCAGAAACGCGCCGTGCTCGGCGCTGGCCTCCTTCGCGTCCACCGAACAACCATCACGGGCGTGGACCAGCTCTCCGTCCGGCAACTCCGCCAAGTCCACCAGATCGGGCCGGTAGTGCAGCAGCAGCGACGTCTCGTTCCGCCCCGCATGGTCGCCGCCCTTCACCTGCACCCAGGACGCGGGCTCGTAGTCGGTGATCGCCAGCACCTTCGGATAGCGGTGCTTCTCGGTGAACTGGGCCACCCCCGCCTTCACCGCCTCCACATGCTTGCCCCCGTAGTGCCCCATCAGCACCACCATCACCTTGAACCCCTCGTCGTACAGGTTCTCCAGATGCTCGAACACAAACTGGGTGACCAGCGACTTCGAGAACTCGAAGGTGTGGTGGAAGCCCATCCACGGCTTCATGGTCTGGTAGCCGCAATACACCGGCGGCAGCACCACCCCGCCCGTCTCCCGGCAGAGATCGAGCGCCATATGGTAGGCCTTCAGCGTGTCCAGCCCCGTCGGATTGTGCACCCCGTGCCACTCGTGCGCCCCCCACACCAAATAGGCGATGGGAGACTCGCGCAGCACGGCATTGATCTCGCGGGGACGCATTTCCTCGTATTTCATCGGTAGTTCTCGCATGTTGATAAGGAACGGCAGTGTGCCTCCACCATAGCCCCCTCATGCAAAGGCGACAAATCACACGCAAAATCGTAAGATTCGCCAAGTGGTTTCCCTTCCCATGCAAGTGAAATCCCTTTCGTTCCGCGATATGATGAACGTATGCCCTCCCGTGCAGGGGGGCGGACCAACCGCCAGGCAACGTAGGAGATTCCCGCTCATGCTCACCTCCGAACAGGTCAAGAAATGGGCTCTCGACAGCGGCGCGGACATCGTCGGCATCGCCTCGATGGACCGTTTCGCCGAACTGCCCGTGCAGTACAATCCGCAATCCATCTTCCCGGAAGCGAAGTCGATGGTGGTGATGGGCTTCCGCATCTTCCGCGGCCTCTTCCGGGGGGTCAAGGAAGGCACCTTCTTCACCGGGCTGAACCTGATGGGCTACGCGGGCACCAAATGGGTCTTCCAGCCCATCGCCCTGTGGAAGTTCGTGCGCGAGATGGAATCCGCCGGGGCCGAGTGCATCCCGATTCCGGACAACTTCCCGTGGTCGAACATCGACAGCGCCAACGGCGACGAGATGGGCCAGGGCTTCATCGACGTAAACGCCAACTCCTACGGTCAGACCAACGGCAACTGGAGCCGCCCCGTGGCCCCCGGCAAGGCCGCGCCGGACGTGTTCTTCCAGCTCCGGCTCGCCGCCTACTGCGCCGGTCTCGGCGAGGTGGGCTACAGCGGCATGTTCCTGACTCCCGAGTTCGGCCCCCGCCAGATGTTCGCCGCCGTCATCACCGACGCCGAACTCGAACCCGATCCCCTCTTCGCGGGCGAAATCTGCGACAAGTGCATGGCCTGCGTCAAGGAATGCCCCGGCCGCGCCATCTCCGAGCGCGAAACCGTCAAGGTCCGCATCGCCGGCCAGGAACTGGAATGGGCCAAGCTCGACTTCGCCAAATGCTCCGTGGCCTATCACGGCGGCGGCGAGGACTCGCAGAACCCCTTCCTGGTCACCGAGCAGGACAAGGAAGGCTTCAACCGCCAGCCCTACAGCAAATCCAAGGGCTACAAGCTCGGCCCCATCCTCTGGAGCGGGCGTTCCCTCGACGGCATGCGCGGCTGCCAGATGGCCTGCATGGTCCATCTCGAGGAAACCGGCCGCATCCGGAACTCCTATCTGACCCCCTTCACCATGGAGTCCGACGCCGACTCCGCCAAAGCCTGAGGGAGGACGCCGCCATGCTCACTTCCGAACAGGTGAAAAAACACGCGCGGGAAGTCGGGGCCGACATTGTCAGCATCGGTACCATGGACCGCTTCGACGGGGCCCCGCCGCAGATGGACCCCCGGTGGATGATGCCCACCGCCAAATCCATCGTCGCGATGGGCTTCCGCCATGCCCGGGGCTGTTTCCGGGGCATCGAGGAAGGCACCTTCTTCACCGCCTACAACGCCATGGGCTACGCCAGCATCAACTACATCGAGCAGCCCTACGTCCTGCACGAACTGGCCCGCCTCTTCGAGGACCACGGCTGCGACGCCATGCCCATTCCCAACAATTTCCCCTGGAACAATATCAACGCCAGCGGCTGGACTCCCCCCGAGGAAACCGAGAAGCCCAACTTCAACAAGGCGAAACCCCTCACCGAGGACCGCCCCGCGCCGGATGTCTTCATCCAGCTCCGCCTTGCCGCCTACGCGGCGGGACTGGGCGAAATTGGCTTCTCGAAGATGTTCCTCTCCAAGGAATTCGGCCCGCGCCAGCGGATCGCCGTCCTGCTCACCGATGCCGAACTCGAACCCGATCCGGTCGTCAAGCCCGGCACCCTCTGCGACAAGTGCATGCTCTGCGCCAAGGCCTGCACCGGCAACGCCATCCCCCTCGACAAGACCGTCAAGGTCACCATCGCCGGGAATGAGATCGAGTGGGCCGACATCGACATGAAGACCTGCGGCACCTACTTCTGCGGCGGCAATCCCGCCACCAATCCCTTCGCCGTCACGCCCGAGGACAAGGAAACCTTCGGCAAGACCGTGGGCATCGCCCAGGACCACAAGCTCAAACCCATCTACATGTACGCCCGCGCCCTCGAAGGCGCCTCCGGCTGCATCCGCGCCTGCATGATCCATCTGGAGAATCAGGGCAAGCTCGGCTGCACCTTCGACCAGCCCTTCCGCAAGAAAACCCCCTGGCGCATCCCCCAGGACGGCAATCCGTAGAAAGAACCCCGCCGCCAGCCTCCCGCATCCGGTGGGAGGCTGGAACCGGCGGGTGCCCGGACGGTCTGTCG
>LVAZ01000270.1 GCA_001603055.1 Victivallales bacterium Lenti_02 | reverse complement strand
GGGGATGGGGATGGACGTAGCTCGAGAAGAGGAACCAGGGCTGGTCGGACTTGGCCTGTTCGCGGACGAACTGGACGGAGCGGTCGCCGATCCAGTTGGTGGGATGGAGGGCGGCGGGAATCTGGGAGGGCTGGGGGACGTAGTACATTTCGCCGCGGATGCCGTGGGGGTCGCAGACGTGGGCGAAGCCGTTTTCGTGGAGCCAGCTCAGATAGTCGTCCCGGTCGGGTTTGCCGACCATCTCCTCCTGGGTCTCGCGGGTCTGGAAGCCGCGCATGGCCTGGGAATCGGGGGAGAAGTGGCATTTGCCGATGCCGTGGGTGCGGTAGCCCGCGCGGGTGAGGGCGCCCATGAAGGACTCGCGCCCGTCGGTGGGCATGGGGGTGTTCTCGTAGCAGCCCGTGTGCAGGGGATACTGGCCGTAGATCATCGAGCAGCGGGCGGAGATGCAGACGGGCGAGGGGCTGAAGGCGTTGGAAAAGGCCACGCCGCGGGCGCAGAGGCGGTCGAGATTGGGGGTGCGGATGACCGGGTTGCCGAGGGCGTGGACGGTGTCGCCGCGCTGCTGGTCGGTGAAGAGCAGGAGGATGTTGGGGCGCTGGCTCATGGCTGGCTCCTGGCTATTCGGCGTCGGCGCCGAGGGGAGGCAGGTCGAAGGGGGTTTCCGGGGAGGGATAGTCGAGGGGGGGGAGGCGGTCCACCCAGCCCCAGCGGCGGGTGAAGGGCCACCAGACGAGACCGGCCCGGCCGACGAGGTTGGCGCGGGGGATGGTGCCCCAGTTGCGGCCGTCGCTGCTGTTGTCGGTGTTGTCGCCGAGCAGGAGGTAGTGGTCGTAGCGGAAACGGTAGACGGCGTCGCCGAGGGGCTCGAACCAGTCGCAGCCATCCAGCCAGGCGAGGGTTTCGCGCATGCCCCTGGCCTGGATCGGCAGGGCCAGATGGCCGGGCCGGTAGGGCTTGAAGTCCCGGTCGTCCACGGTTTGGATGAAGAATTTGCCGGTGAGGGGCTCGACCTTGAGAAGATCGCCCTGGCGGGGGATGTAGAGGGTGTCCTCCTCGTCGGTGAGGCAGAATCCGCCCGCGTGGGAGTGGCCCCGGTAGCCGCCGCGGCCGGAGTAGACGCGGTCGAAGCCGGGATGGTCGCCGCCGTCGAGGGGACGGAAAGCGGTCTCGCCGGGGCGGCGCAGGCGGATATGGCGGCCGGCGACCCGCAGTTCGTCGCCGGGCATGCCGACCAGCCGCTTGATGTAGTAGGGGCCGTTGAGGCCGCGCCCGTCGAGGTCGCGGATGTGGTCGGTGCGGAAGACGGTGACGTCGCCGCGGACGGGTTCGTGGAAGGGCAGGTAGGTGCGGTCCACGAACAGATGGTCGCCGAGGGAGAGGTAGCCGCGCAGGAAGGTCTCGCCCTTGGCGAAGGCGATGGCCTGGTCCGGCCCGAGGCGGCGGGAGCGGTCGGCGGCGAGGGTGTAGAGGTATTTCTTGACCACCTCGCTGTCGCCGGGGAGCAGGTAGGCGGTGCCGCCGATCCGGACGGAGGTGGCGGGCAGGAGCCAGTTCTGGAGGGGGAGCGGTCGGCGGGCGGGGCGGATGCTGCGGAAATCGAGTTCGCCCGCTTCCTGGACGGTATAGTCCACGTAGCGGCGGCTGTAGTGCAGGTAGCCGAGGAAGCGGCCGACGGGGCCGAGGGGCGGGGCGCCTTCCTCGGTGTGGACGAAATGGATGCCGTAGAGAGTCGGCTGCATGCTGCCGGTGGGGATTTTGAAGGGCTGGAGGAAGAGGGCGCGGACGCCGAAGGCGAGGCCGAGGGCGACCACGGCGATTTCGAGGTACTCGCGCAGCAGGTGCCGGGCCTTCGGCAGCCGGGCCGCCGGGGTTCCGGGCATGCGTTCGGCCATTTCGCCGAGGGCGGCTTCGAGGCCCTCCGCCTTCAGGGTCCTGGCGTGGGGGGCGAAGATCGGCAGGGCGGCGAGGGCGGCGGTGTCCTCGGGACCGAAGGCCCAGCGCCGGCTGCGGTTGTCCCGGCTGGCGCGGAGGGTGTCGGCGGCCCGGGTCAGAAGCTCCCGCTGGGCGGGGGCGAGCAGGTCGCGGTCCCGGCGCAGGAGATGGCGGAAGTGGCGCTCGGTGTCGCGCAGGAGGAGCAGCGGCAGGAGCGGTTTGGGCGAGAGCCAGCGCCGGAGCGAGTTGCCGAAGAAGAACCAGACCACGAACAGGTCGAAGAGAACCAGCAGCAGGGGTTTCATGCCAACCATTTCCGCCGGGCCGGAGGCCCCGCCTTATTCCGAGGCCTTGAGCACGGCGACGAAGGCTTCCTGGGGGATGCTGACCCGCCCGAACTCCTTCATCTTCTTCTTGCCTTCCTTCTGCTTGTCGAGCAGCTTGCGCTTGCGCGAGATGTCGCCGCCGTAGCATTTGGCCGTCACGTTCTTGCGCAGTTGGCGGACATCCTCGCGGGCGACGATCTTGCCGCCGATGGCGCCCTGGAGGGCGACTTTGAACAGATGGGGGGGGATGACTTCCTTGAGGCGGGTGACGAGCTGGCGGGCGCGGGACGCGGCCCGGTCCTCGTGGACGATGCTGGCGAAGGCGTCGATCGGTTCGCCGTTGACCAGGATTTCGAGTTTGACGAGGGGCCCGGCCTGGTAGCCGTCGGGCTCGTAGTCCATGCTGCCGTAGCCGCGGGTGACGGTTTTGAGCTTGTCGTGGAAATCGAGGACGATCTCGTGGAGGGGGAGGCGGGCGGTGATCATGACGTGGCGCTCGTCCACGTTCTCGGTGTGCTTGCAGAAGCCGCGCTTCTCCATGACCAGATTCATGACCGCGCCGAGGTAGGAGACGGGGGCGATGATCTGGGAGCGGATCATGGGCTCCTCGATGCGGTCCACCTCGCTCATGTCGGGCAGGTAGGTGGGATTCTCGATTTCCTTCATCACGCCGCTTTTGAGATAGACGTGGTAGACGACGCTGGGATAGGTGAGGATGATGTCCATGTTGTACTCGCGCTGGAGCCGTTCCTGGACGATCTCCATGTGGAGCAGGCCGAGGAAGCCGCAGCGGAAGCCCGCGCCGAGGGCCACCGAGTTCTCGGCCTGGAAGCGGAAGGCGCTGTCGTTGAGCTGGAGCTTGGCGATGTTGTACTTCAGCGCCTCGTAGTCCCGGGTGTCCACCGGGTAGATGCCGCTGAAGACCATGGGCTGGATTTCCTTGAATCCCGGCAGCGGCTCCTGGCAGGGGTGGGTGCTGCCGGTGATGGTCTCGCCGATGCGGATTTCGCCCGGCTCGCGGATGGCGGTGATGAGGTAGCCCACGTCCCCGGTTTCGAGGACCTCGCCGAGCCGCATCTCGGGGGAGAAGAAGCCGACCTCCTTGACCTCGGTGTCCTGCTGGGTGCTGAGCAGCCGGACGCGGTCGCCGGGGCGGATGCTGCCGCTGAAGAGGCGGACGTAGGTGATGACGCCCCGGTAGACGTCGTAGACGCTGTCGAAGACCAGGGCGCGGGCGCGCGAATCCTGGCCCGGCGGGGGCGGGGGGATGCGCCGGACGACGGCCTCGAGGATTTCCTCGATGCCGATGTCCGCCTTGGCGCTGGCCAGGATCGCCTCCTCGCGGGGGATGGCGAGCAGCTCCTCGAGCTGGGTGAGGCAGGTGTCCACGTCGGCGGCGGGCAGGTCGATCTTGTTGATGACCGGAATGATGGTCAGTTGCTGGTTGACGGCGAGGTTGACGTTGGCCAGGGTCTGGGCCTGCACGCCCTGGACGGCGTCGATCACCAGCAGGGCCCCCTCGCAGGCGGCGAGGCTGCGGCTGACCTCGTAGGAGAAGTCCACGTGGCCGGGGGTGTCGATCAGGTTGAACTCATGGACCACACCGTCCGCGCCGCGGTAGTTCATGCGCACGGGGTGGGACTTGATGGTGATCCCGCGCTCCTGTTCGAGGTCCATGGCGTCGAGCACCTGGTCGTGGAACTTGCGCTCGTCCACCGTCCCGGTGCGCAGGAGGAAGCGGTCGGCCAGAGTGGATTTGCCGTGGTCGATGTGGGCGATGATGGAGAAGTTGCGGATGCGGGAGAGGCGTTGGGACATGGAGGGATATGGTTACCGTTGGTTCAGAGTTTTTCGACTTTTCCCAGGGCCCACAGCCCGCCGCCCTGATAGAGGACGTTGGGCAGCCAGACCAGAAACTCGGGGTGCAGGCTGGCCTGTTTGTCGAGGCTGTCGGTGAGCACGAGGAAGGCGTAGAATCCGAAGGCGAGGAGAAGAGACACGAGCAGGCCGACGGAGGTTTCCGAGCGGCGGCTCTGGATGGCGAAGGGGATGCCGATCAGGAAGAAGGAGATGGGGGAGAGCGCCATGGCCATGCGTTTGTGCAGGTCCACGTAGTGGGGGGTGACATTCCTCCCCTCGGCGGCATCGAGGTGGATGCGCGAGAGGATGTCGCGGAAGCCGAGGAACTTGAGCTTCATGGTGAGGGGGCGGGCGTCGAAGCGGGCACCGTAGGGGAGGGCCATGACGATGCGCTGCATGGCGACCCGCCCGGCGGCGGCTTCCTCCCCGGCGTCCGTCTCCGGAGTGTGGTTGGCAATGGTCGCGTCCTCGAGTTCCAGTTCGAGCGCCTGCTCTTCCTCGCGCAGGCGGACCTTGCCCCGGCGGGCGGTGATGGTGCTGGCCAGGCGGCCCGTCTTGCGGTCGAGGACAAGGAGATGGATGTCGCCCAGCAGGTCTCTGTCCCTTTCCCCGATGCGGATGCGGTAGCCGGGGATGTCGCTGACGAAACGCCCCGGTTCGAGCAGGGCCAGGGGATTGCGGATCACTTCGCTTTTCATCAGCAGGAAGGCTTCCAGACGGCAGCGGGGGGCGAGGCTGGTGGCGAGCCAGAAGCAGAGGACGCTGAAGACCGCCGCCAGAAGCAGCCCCGGCGAGATGATTTGCCACAGGCTGACCCCGCTGGCCTTGAGGGCCGTGATCTCGTTGTCGGCCGAGAGGCGGCTGAAAAGCAGCACCGTGCCGGTCAGCATCGAGAGGGGGATGGTGTAGCGGAGCATCTCCGGGATGACGAGCAGCATGAATTTGCCGAAGAGCAGGGGCGACACCCCCCGCGCCATCAGGTCGAAAATCCGGAACAGGTTGCCGGAAACCATGACGAAGGTCAGAACTCCCAGAGCGATCAGGGTGTTGACCAGCAGGCTTCTGGCAATGTACCGGTTCAGAATCTTCATCAGAACGAGGTGCCGATGCTGAAGTGCAGCCGCCCGCTGTTGCCGCTCAGGTGCTCCTGGTCGGTGAGGACGGGGAAGCCGTAGGCCAGGGAGATGGGACCGACGGGCAGTTGCAGTTGCAGGCCGACGCCGACGCTGGCGTTGATGCCGCCGCTGATCTCGAAGGAGTCGGCCCAGACGTTGCCGAAGTCGGAGAAGACGCTGACCTGGGCCCAGGAGGCCAGGGGACGGATCAGCTCGACGGTGCCGACGGCCATGGTTTTTCCGCCCATGGGATTCTCGCGCCATGCGTCGTCCACCGGCCCGACTTCCCGGCGGTCGAAGCCGCGGATGGTGCCGGGGCCGCCGGCGAAGAAGCGGTCGAAGACGCCGATGTCGTCGCCCGCGATCTCGTCGCCGACGCCGACCATGCCGCGCAGTTTGAGGACGGACTGCTTGAACACGGGGAAGTATTTGGTGCCTTCGGCGGTGAGCAGGTAGTAGTCGCTGTAGGAGCCGAGGGCGCGGGTGATCAGTTCGCCGCCGAACTCGATCCGGCTGCCGGAGGTGGGGAAGAGCAGGCTGGGGCGGTCGCGGGTGTCGCGGGCCATGGAGTAGATGAAGCGGTTGGCGAAGACCGTGTCGTTCTCCTGCATGTCGAGCAGCAGGGCGGAATCCGCCGCCAGGGGGTGGGGCGCCAGGTAGAGGGCGTTGGCGTAGAGGTCGTTCTCGAAGCCGCCGAGGGAGACGTGGCGGATGCGGAGGCCGAAGGTCTGGCGCCAACTGGTGTGCCAGGCGCGGGTGACGCTCATGCCGAGGCCGGTGTCGGTCTGGTCGTAGCTGTCCTCGTAGCGGGTGGTGTGGGAGGCGTCGAGGTCGAGGCGCAGGCGGCGGTCGAGCCACCAGGGCTCGGTGAAGGAGACCAGGAAGTTGCTGTACTTGGTGCCGAGCTGGGCGCGCATGCGCATGCGCTGGCCGCCGCCGCGGAAGCTGGGCCAGTTGCGCCAGTCGAAGTTGGACTGGGTGACCTCGACGAAGCCCATCAGCGAGTCCTCGCTGGAGAAGGTGCCGCCGACCATGAGCTGGCCGGTGCGCTTCTCGACGAGGGAGACGCGGAGGTCGCGCAGGTCATCCTGCTCGGTGGCCAGGGGGGCGATCTCGACCTTGTCGAAGTAGTTCAGGTTCTTGAGCCGCGACTCGGACTGGCGGATCAGGCCGGCGTCGCCGGTGTCGCCGGGATGGATGGCCATTTCCCGCCGGATCACGCGGTCCTTGGTGACGGTGTTGCCGACGATGAGGACGTCGCGGATGTGGCTGGGCTGCCCCTCGCGGAACTGATGGACGACGGCGACGGTGCGGGTCTGCGGGTCGCGGGTGTGGACGGGGAAGCAGCGCAGGTCGAGGTAGCCGAGCGGCTCGTAGACTCGCCGGAGGCCGGCGGTGTCGCGCTCCTCGGCGGAGGTGCGGTAGATGTCGCCCGGCTGGGTCTTGACCAGGGGCATGAGTTCATCGGCGGAGAAGCGCTCGTTGCCCGCCAGGCTGACGGCGGAGACGGTGTACTGGCTGCCCTCCTGCAGGCGGTAGGTGACGACGACCCACTTGCCGTTGGCGCTGAAGGATTCGCCGACCTCGGTCACGGCGAAGTCCAGGTAGCCCTCCTCGGTGTAGGTCTGGCGCAGCAGGTCCTTGTCCACGACCGCGAGGTCGCGGTTGTAGTAGTTGCCCCAGCGGAAGATGTAGCGCCACCAGGCGCGGCGGGTGCGGATGGCCTTGCGCAGCTTGCCGCCCGAGAAGGCCGTGTTGCCGGTGAACTCGACTTTCTGGAGTTTCGCCCGGGCCCCCTCGTTCACCTGGAGCACGACGTTCACCTCGCCGGTCTCGGGCACGGGCTGGACGGCGAAGGTCACGGTGGCCGCGAAATAGCCGGCCGTCTGGTAGCGGCGGACGATCTCCGCGAGGTCGCGGGCGAGCAGCCCCTCGTCCAGCGGCATGCCGGTGGAATGGGTGAGCATCGAGCGGATTTTCTTGTCCTTGAAATGGGCGTTGCCCGCGCAGGCGAAGCTGCGCACCATGCGCTTGGGCAGCACCACGAAGACCAGTTCGACCTCCTCGCCGGCCAGGGTCTCCTTGCGGACGTTGACGTCCTCGAAGCTGCCGCTCTTCATCAGCTCCTCGATGTCCTGGCTGACGCGGCGCATGTCGTAGGCGGTGCCCGGTTTGCTGGCGATGCGTCCGAGCACCACTTCCTCGAGGGCGGCCGGGTCCACGTTGGGACTGGCGGACTCGATCCGGATCCGGGCGATGCGCTCGGCCTGGGCCGCCACGCCCATCCCCAGCACGAGCAGAGCGACACGCAACAGGGGCCGTCCATTGATCTTCATTGACATCTCTCCAGAGGCTTGTGGTTGGTTGTGGTTCGGTCGTGGGGTGGATGGAGGGGGAGGCGCGGGTTCCGTCTAGATCGCGTTGGCCGGCACATCCTCGTCGGCGACCCGCGAACGGTCCGCGAAACGCATGTAGGCGGGGAGAAAGGTGAGCGGGGCGAGCCCGGTTTCGCCGTTTCGGTTCTTGGCGATGATCAGTTCGGCCTCGATTCCCTTGCGGCTGTCTTCCGTGGAGTACTGCTCTTCGCGGTTGCGGTGCAGGAGGGCGACCACGTCCGCGTCCTGTTCGATGGCGCCGGACTCGCGCAGATGGCCGAGCTTCGGGCGCTGTCCCTGCTGCTCGGCCTGCCGGTTGAGCTGGGCAAGCACTACAATAGGGATGTCCAGCTCTTTTGCCAGCGCTTTGATGCTGCCGGACATCAGGGCGACCTGATTTTCCCGGCTGGCGTTGCGCCCGGCGTCGGCCTGGAGAAGCTGGAGATAGTCGATGAAGAGGGCCTTGATGTCGTATTCGCGCTTCATCTGGCGGGCGCGGTGGCGGAGTTCGAGGATGTTGAGGCCGCCGGTGTCGTCGATGATGATCTGGGCCGCGGCCAGCTTCTTGCCCGCCTCGAGAATCTCCTTCAGCTTGCCGTCGGGGATGGCCCCGTCCCGGATGTCGTTCAGGCCGATGCGGGCCTCCGAGCAGATCAGGCGGATGACCAGGAGCTTGGCGGGCATTTCCAGGCTGAAGAAGCCGACGGGGGCGGGGTTGTCCTCGCTCATGGCGAGGTTGGCGGCGATGTTGAGGGCGAGGGCCGTCTTGCCGATCGAGGGGCGCGCGGCCAGCACCAGCATTTCCGCCGGGCGGAGGCCGGTGATCAGCTTGTCGACGGTCTTGAAGCCGGAGGAGAGGCCGCGGGCGCCGGTGCTGCCCCGCATCAGGTCGTCGATGTACTGGATCGCAGGCTTCATCAGGTCCTTGACCGTCTGGAGACTGCTCTTGCCCTCGCCCGTGCCGAGGCTCATGACCTCCTGCTCGATCTGGTCGGCCAGAACCTGCACGTCCTCCACCGGCTCGAAGCAGCGGTCCACCAGGTCGACGCCCGCGCCGATGAGGGCGCGGAGCATGGCGTTCTGGCGGACGATCTCGGCGTACTGCTCGATGTTGGCGGCGGTGGGGACGCTGTTCATCAACTGCGCCAGATAGGCGCGCCCCCCCACCAGGTCCAGATGGCCGTTCCGCTCCAGCAGGTTGGCCAGGGTGATGGCGTCCGGGCGTTCGAGGTTGGCCTCGGCGGCCTGGACGACCGCCTCGAAGATGAGCTGGTGGGCCGGGTTGTAGAAGGCGTTGCGCTTGCCGCTCGAATCGGCCTTGGCGCCGATGTTGCCCAGGCGCATGCGGGCGATGTCGAGGGCGGTTTTCGGATCGAGCAGGATCGAGCCGAGGACGGCGATTTCCGCCTCCTCGTCGTGGGGCATCCGCTGCCCTTCGAGGCGGAGGACCGAGACGCCTCTGGCCGGTGCCGACTCCATGCTGCGCATCCGTTTTCCTTGGTGTTCCGCGGGGGTGGGGAAGGAAACGGCGGCACGTTCCGGGGGGAGCGTGCCGCCGTCGTCTTGCTTCGTGGCGCCCGCCGGGCGGCGGGCGCGTGGCGGGTCTAGGCCCTGACGACCCAGACCTTGACCTTGGCCTGCACTTCGCTGTGCAGGGCGATCGCGACTTCGTAGACCCCCAACTGGCGGATGGGTTCGGCGAGGACGACCGCGTGGCGGTCGATCTCCACCCCCTGGCCGGCCAGCGCTTCGGCGATCTGGCTGGTGGTGACCGAGCCGTAGAGCTTGTCCTCTTCGCCGGCTTCGGCGGTGATGGTGATCGAGGTGGAGGCGATCTTGTCGGCCATGGCGCGGGCCACCGCGATCCGCTCCTCGTGCTCCTTCTGGAGAGCCAGCTTGCGGGCTTCCAGGAAGCGGAGGGTGCCGGGGTTGACCTTGGCGGCGAGCTTGCGCGGCATCAGGTAGTTGCGGGCAAAGCCGTCGGCCACCCGGACCTTGTCGCCGATGCGTCCGAGGTCTTTGACGTCTTCCAGGAGAATGAGTTCAACAGGCATGGTGTGCTACCCCTTTCGCCCCGTTTAGAGAACCAGAGCCAGAACGCGCGCCCGCTTGACCGCTTCCGCCAGCATTTTCTGGTGCTTGAAGCAGTTGCCGGTGACGCGGCGGGGAAGAATCTTGCCGCCTTCGGTCTGGTACCGGCGCAAGAGTTCCACGTCCTTGAAGTCGATGTGGAGAATCTTGTTCTCGCAGAGGCGGCAGACCTTCTTGCGAATGACTTTGCGGCGGCGTTTCCGACGTACTTTCGATCCCATGTTCGGATTCCTTCTTATGCGATCTGGATGCGTGTGTTCCGGTTGTCTTCGTCGTGCTTCGCGCTAGAACGGGATGTCGTCGAGGGTGCCGCCCTCGTCCTCCGGCTGCTCGAAGGCGGGCATTTGCTGGCTGCCTGCCGGGAGCCGGGGGGCG
>LVAZ01000269.1 GCA_001603055.1 Victivallales bacterium Lenti_02 | reverse complement strand
CGGCAAGGTGGTCGGTGTGACCGTCCGCGGCATTCCCGGTTCGGGGGTCAACTTCGCCATTCCGGTGGATCAGCTCAACGCCTTTCTGATGACTCCCGAACTCCTGGTCGATCCGGTTCCCGCCGTTCCCTGGGACAAGCGCTTCGAGCCGGTGAACCTGCAGATCAAGGCGATCTGCCTGGTCCCCCTGCAAGGCAAGCTGGAATGCCGGGCCTTTCTCCTTTCCTCCGCCGACCCGCGCCCGATGACCATAGCCGAAACCGAGCCCGGCAGCGGCTGGACGGCCACCGCCCCCCTGCTGGAACCACCCGCCCCCGACGCCCCGGTCAAGGTGACCATCGAGACGGCAGACGGAACCTTCACGACCTCGATCCCCAACCGCACCATCGGCTTCCTGTTCAAGTCCGTGCAGACCGAGACCCGGTGGGAATTGCGCGACTTGAAGGAAATCATCCCCGGCCAATCGGCGACCCCCCAGTTCGGCGACGTGTGCAGATATGCGGACATGCAGTTCACCGGTCTGGAGCCTCTCACCATCCAAATTGCCGGACAGGACATCGCCATCCCGGCTGACTCCGTGAAGAGCCTGCGGGTTCTGGACAAGGTGCCCGTGCCGCCCGGGGCCGGTTTCCGGGTGGCGCTCACGCTCGACGGCGAAGAGTGGGCAAGCCAAATGGGAATCGTCGCCATCCAGCCCCCGGCGGGGCATCAGCCGACCGGGAATCGGACCAATCCCTTCAATCTGGAGCAGGCCATCGCGCCCACGACAGCGGGCACCCCCGCCAAACCCGAGGCCAAACCGGCGCCACCCGCGCCGCAGGAACAACCCGAGGCCGCCGGGGACAAGGAAGGGCGCCGCGAGGTGAAACTCCCCGCCCGCTTCACCGACTGCATCCGGGCGGGCGGGGGCCGCTACCTCCTGCTGGCCATGCCAAGCCTCAGCAAAGTGGCCGTCTTCGACCTGGCCAAGAAGGGCATTGCCGGCTACATCCCCTTGCTCGACGCCAATTCCCTGGTCGCGGGCGGCGGCGAGGCCATCTTCGTCGCCAACCCCTCCAGCGGCGTCCTCGAACGCTGGTCCATCGCCACGCTCGAACGGGAACGCCGGGTATCCATGCCGATCCAGGGAACAATCTACAGCCTGACCATGGGAGCGGACGGCGACGGCCCCCTCCTGGCCATCCACCGGAGCGGCAGCGGCATCGTGCGCACCTTCATCGATGCCCGGACCTTCGCGCCGATGGAGGTCGAGACCAGGCAGGTGAATACCTACCACCCCCAGTATCCGCCCACGATTCGGGCAGCCGACTGCGGCACGGTCTTCGGGGCCTGGGTGCAGGGGCTGTCGCCCAGCGGACTCGAAATCTACACGCTGACCGACTCGGTCCTCACCGCCAAGCGGGAACACACTTCCGTGGGGCATATCCTGCCCGGACCGAACGGAGACTACGTCTACACCGGCACCGGCGGAATCTACACCAGCGCCCTGGTGCCGACCAGCGACTGCCCGCGGGATGTGCGCTGCTTCATCCCCTCCTCCCATCCCAGCTATTACCTGGGGCTGGCCATGTCCGGCCCCCACTACATGCGCGGCGGGGACACCCGGATTTCGATTTTCGTCCATGGCCTGGCCACGCCGGTCATGACTCTCCCGCCGAGCAAGGATGTCGCCGCCGTGAACGTGGTGTCCTCGCCGGGAATCCTGGCCTTCGAGAAACGCTACCATCTCTGCCCCCAGCTCCGGCTGCTGGCCATCCTCCCCACCGCCTGCGAGAGCATCGTCATCCAGGAACTCGACATCGAGCAGAGCCTGCGCAAACGCGAAATCGACTTCCTTTTCGTCGAATCCTCCCCACCCCGAACGGTCCGGCGGGGCACCACGTTCCGCTATCAGATCGTCGCCTGCACCTCGGCCAGGAAAATCACCTTCACCCTGGACGCCGGACCGGCGGGGATGACCATCTCGCCAACCGGCGAGCTGTCCTGGGAAGTGCCTCCCGAAGCGGAAGCCGCCGGGGGCGTCATCGTCCGTCTCGAAACCGACGACGACCAAAGCATCTTCCACTCGTTCACGCCGCGCCTGGTTCCCTGAATCGGGGGCCGCGCCGCAAGCCAGCAGTCCCGGAGGAATTCGCATGAAGCTGCATCTTGGTCTCTCCCTCGCCGCCCTGGGCCTTTTCCCCGTCCTTTCGGCAACCGGGCAGGAGGCGGGCAGCCGCTACGCCGACCGCTGGGTCTATGTCTCGCGCAACTTCAACCGCCCGGAAACCGTCGCGGAAATCCGCGAGATCGCGACCACCGCCCATGCCCACGGGCTGAACGGCATGCTCCTGGCCGGCGGTCTGGAAGGGGTCGGGCGCTGGGACGACACCCGGCTGGCCCGGCTGGCCGAAGTGAAGGATATCTGCCGCGAGCAGCGGATCGAGATCATCCCCATCATCTGGTCGGTCGGCTACGGCTCCGGACTCGGGCACGACCGCAATCTGGCGGCGGGGTTGCCCTGCGCGAATGTCCCCTTCCAGGTGCAGGGAGCCGAGGCTCGCTTCGTCCCCGATCCGGGCGTGGGATTCAAGAACGGCGGGTTCGAGGAATTCACGGACAACCGCATGACGGGGTTCAATTTCCACGACCGCCCCGGCGAGGTCTCCTTCGCCGACCCCGAGGTCTTCCACGACGGCGCGGCCTCCCTGCGCTTCGAGAATTTCCAGGATTTCCCGCACGGGCACGGCCGGGTCATGCAGGAACTCGCGGTCCAGCCCCACCGCCAGTACCGCGTTTCCTGCTGGGCGAAGACGGAAAACCTCACCCCGAGCGGCGCCTTCCGGGTCCAGGTCTACGGTCCCAAGCACGCCATCGCTCCGGTGAACGTCCAGATTCCCCCCACCGGCGACTGGCAGGAAATCAGCCTCGTCTTCAACAGCGGCGAACATTCCCGGGTGAAGGTCTACGCCGGCGTCTGGGGCGGCAAGACCGGGACATTCTGGCTGGACGGCTTCCGGCTCGAGGAAATGGCCCTGGTGAACGTCCTGCGCCGTCCCGGCACCCCCGTCGCCGTCACCAACGCCGACGGCACCGTCACCTACGAGGAGGGCAGGGACTACGAGCCCGTCGCGGACGACCAGTTCAACCTGCGCCGCCCCCGCCCCGACTGCCCCCCGCTCAAGCTCACCCCGGACAGCCGCATCCGGGACGGGGAAACCCTCCTGGCCAGCTACTACCACGGGATGGCCATCAACAACGGCCAGGTCAGCGTCTGCATGTCCGAACCCAGCCTCTACGAGTACTGGGAGCAGTCCGCCGCCGCCATCCAGCAGCATCTGGCCCCGGAGAAGTGGTTCCTCAGCATGGATGAAATCCGCGCGGGCGGCTCCTGCGCCGCCTGCAAGGCCAGGGGCATCACCATGGGGGAAATGCTCGGCGACTGCATCACCCGCCAGACCCAAATCATCCGCGCCGTGCGGCCCGACGCCAAGGTCTACATTTGGTCCGACATGCTCGATCCCAACCACAACGCCCGCGGCGACTACTATCTGGTACACGGCGACTTCACCGGCTCCTGGAACCATATCCCGAAAGACCTCGTCATCGCCTGCTGGTACTTCTCCAAACGCGAGGAGAGCATGCGCTTCTTCGCGGAACAGGGCTTCCCCACCCTCGCCGGGGCCTACTACGACGGCGACGACCTCGACAACATCAAGGGCTGGCTCGACACCGTCCACCGCACCCCGAACTGCCGCGGCATCATGTACACCTCCTGGCAGAACAAGTACCAGCTCCTGCCCGCCTTCGGCGACCTCCTCCGCCAGTAGGGAAAACGATGAAACTCCACCTCGCCCTGCTCTGCCTGCTGCCCCTCCTCGCCGCCGCCCGCCCGGTCATCGTCCTCGCGCCCGGCGACGGCGACAGCGCCCCCGCCATCAAGACCGCCCTTGCCACCCTGCGCCAGGAAAAAGGCGGCGACCTGATTCTGACCGAGGGAACCTATTGGATCGGGGCGCAACTCAGCCTGGACGGACTGGCGGACGCGCGGATCGTGGGCCAGGGCGAAGTCACCCTCCGGCTCATGCCGCAGCGCTGGACCCGCACCACCCGCGAAGCCAAGCAGGGCGACACCGAGCTGTTCCTCCAGCAATCCGAGGTCTTCGCCCCCGGCCTCGCCATCGAAATCCAGGGCACCACCCGGGAAACGCTCACCCCGGACGGCAAACCCCACCGCATCCCCTACCTCAACCACACCGTCCGGGAGGTCCTCCCCGACCGCATTGTCCTGACCAAGCCGCTCGCCAGCGACATCGCCGCCGACGCCCCCGTGCTCCATCCCATGAATCTCTTCGACGGGCGCCGCGACATCCGGAACGTGACCATCCAGGGCCTCGTCCTCGATCTCGACCGCGAAGCCTGGCCAGTGGCCCCGCTGAACCACAGCCAACACAGCGGCATCTTCCTCCATGGCCCCTACAGCTACGAGAAAGGCCCCGTCGGCCCGCCCCTCGAAGGCATCCGCATCATCGGCTGCACCGTCCGCAACGCCCACCATCGCGGCATCGCCTTCTACTGCGCGAGCGATTGCACCGTCTACGGCTGCCACCTCGAAAACACCGGGGCCGAGGGCATCGACTTCGACCATTTCGTGTCCCGCTGCGCCGCCGTGGGCAACACCCTCGTCAACTGCCAGAACCTCGAACTCAACGACGCCTCCGACTGCCTGGTCGCCGGCAATCTTCTGCGCGACTGCCGGGCCGGCATCCTCGTCTGGCAGTGGTGCCAGCTCCCCGGACTCAACGAGCGCAATCTCATTCTCGGCAATCGCTTCGAGAACTGCCCCCCGCCCCTCGTCGCCCTGCGCCAGGGGGCCGACGGCAACACCGTGCTGGGCAATGCCGGCACGGTGGACAGAGGTCCTGCCGTCGTGGTGGCCGGCACCGGCAACCTAATCGGGGAAAACTTGTTCCAAGTCGGGCAAGGCCCTGTACTCCAAGTCGCCCCCGACAACCTCCAGCCCGGCCCTATGGACAAGTAGGAACCTGGCCTTCGGCCCCTACCATTCCCGGGTGCGGAACACCCGGTGGACTGGCGCGGCAAGGGTGAGCCCGAGGACATCGCGAATGCCGGGGGAAAGGACGATTTCATACTCGGTCGCCGGTTGCAGGGGCTCGGCGGGGTGGAACTGGAACCGGCTGTTCTGCAGGGAGGGACGCCATTCGCCGGGGACCACGGCACCGGTTGCGCGCCGCCGCAGAACAGCGGTTTCCGGGCCAACCGTCGCCGGATCGATCTTCCGGGCGAAAACCAGACGGATGGGGCTGTCGGTCGAAACCCCGTGCATGTTGGCAGGCAGCTCGTCGTCCGCCGCCATGATGAACCGGCTGGTCCCGTCCGGCCCGACCGTCGCGTTGCCCTCCGCCGGAAGGATGGCGAGGACCTCGAGGGGATCGGGCTGGGGACGGGGATGGAGGTGCTGGTCGAAGAACTGGACGACCATGGCGGTGCGGTCGCGCCCGCTGGCCGAATCCCTGCCGTGGGGAAAGGTATGGCCCAGTTCCTCCATCCATAGGGCGTGGTGGTGGAGGCCGCGTTTCTCGCAGGCGGCGACCAGGGCGGGAAAACGGGGCCATTCGTTGTACTCGTCATGCCGTCCGACGGCGGTGAAGAATGGCACCATGGCCGGGTCGTACAGCGGCAGGCGGCGGGTGCCGTCGCCCATCGAAGCGTAGGCGACCTGAATCTCGCTGGACTGGGCGGGCCAGGGCTGGGCCTCGGCCGGCGTTCCGCCCGCCCCGGCGAAGATCGAGCCCTCCGCCTGCTGCGGGTGGCGCGGATCGGCCAGCCGCACCACCGTGTACGAGGACTTCGAGTGGCCGAGCGCGCCGATGGCTCCATTCAGATTGAACCGCGCCGCCTGCGCCCGCAGGCAGCGGATGGCGGCGGAACCGGCGGCGAGACCATTCGAGTTTTGCAGGGAGTAGGCCGGAAAGTAGCCATAGGCGTCGCTTCGCGCCAGGGGGTTGTACACGTGATCCACGTAGGCCAGGGCATAGCCGGAAAGCAGCCAGGACAGGGGATAGATCGCCCGGTGCTCGCGGAACGTGCTGCTGCGCCGGCACTGGGTGGAGAAGTGGGCGATGAGGGGAACGGAACGGGCAGGCGTCCCCGAAGGGTACACGATGTCCAGGCGGAGGGTGTAGTCGAGCGGCTCGCCGCGGGGGCCGCGCAACTGGTCCGGGCTGGCGAGGGGTTCCGCGCCCAGTTTCTCCGCGAGGTGTTCATTGAAGACCTTCACAATGTGGTCCAGCGTGCCGGGAGCGCCATGGCGCTCGATATTCCAGAACGGCAGGTTCCGTTGCAGTCGACAGCCGGCGGGTATCCAGAAGAGGTTGTGGATATCCGGATTCAGCAGGCCGCGGCTCAGCCGGGCGACCTGCCCGGACAAATCCCGGTTGAAGACCATGATGGCCTCCGGCAGGGCCGGGACCCCGGCGGGAAGACCGGCGCAGTCCAGCTCGACCACCAGCAGCCCCTCGTCGAGCAGATCGGCGACAATGGCCTCGTCCGAGTCGGTGCCAAGGCGCGGGATGCCCGGATTGCGGAGATAGACCGCCGCGGGAAGCGGCCGGTAGCGGTGGGCCGCCCGCCGCACCATGACGCGGTAGGGCTGCGCCTTCCCCTCCCATTCCCAGGTGCCCGCGAACAGGACCGGGTCCGCCGTCGGCAAGGGCGGCTCGACCGCGCCGGGGACAAAGCGGAACTGCTTGAAATCGACGGTCGGCTGGCGAGTGGCGCTGATTGCCCGGAACCGCCCCCCGAAGCCGAAATGGACCGAATCCGCCGGGGGACGGGGGATGTTGCCCTCGCCAATCCATGGGTGTTCGTCACCATCCGGCCAGCATTCGGCGCGAAGGGCCAGGGAACCGTCCGCCTGGTGGGTGCCCACCAGAGTCAGACGATATACTCCGTCCCGAAGCGGCTCGGGCATGGGCAGCGCGGCAACAGCCCGGTCGGCGCCGAACTCGTTCCCGATGCGGAGACTGTAGGCGTTGCCGCCATGCACACGCAGGCCGGCGAAGGTGAAACCGCCCCCGCGATACTCATGCTCCCGCATGTCGGGCGCGAAGGCGACGATCCCAATCCGGTTCCAGTCCCCCACCTCGCGCAATTCCATCACCAGAGACAAGGTGAAGTTCTCGCCCGCCCGCCAGCCATGCTCCGCCAGATTCACCACGGCGGCCGCCTCGGTGAAGTTGTTCTGGTCCGCCCCGTGCGCCAGATAGGCATTGCGGAAGCGCAGGGACTCCTCCTCCACCGTCCACGCCCCGTTGGTGGGCGAGGAGTTGCCGAGCAGGAAGCCCCCATCCCCGGCCCGGCCCGGAGCGGAGCCGAAATCCCAGACAAGCCCCGGCTCGGCCCGGACGGCCACCAACACGAGCCAGAGAAGGAAAAACGGCTTCATATTCGGCAATCCCATCGGAACCTGCATCATGCTGCGCGCAACATAGTGCAGGGGGCTGGCCTATTCGACTTCCCGCGCGAGGCGGAAGCCAAGATTGGCCCGGCGGGTGGACGGCGAGGAACCGTAGCGGAGCGCCGAACGGCAGAACAGGGCCGAGGTGTACCAACTGCCGCCGCGGTAGACGCGGAAGGAACCGCTGAAGGGGCCCCTCGGATCGGTCTGTTTGTCCGTCCGGTAGTTGCCCATCCAGTCCTGGCACCATTCGTAGACGTTGCCCGCCATGTCGTGCAGACCCCAGGCGTTCGGGCTCCGGGTGCCCACCTCATGGGTCTGCCCGTGCGAATTGCCCTCGAACCAGGCGTACTCGCCGGCCGTGTCGCCGTAGTCGCCCCAATGGAAGGCGCTTTTCGTGCCGGCCCGGGCGGCGTATTCCCATTCGGCCTCGGTGGGCAGCCGAAAGGAGCCGATGCCCATGGTGTTGAGCCGCTCGATGAACTTCTGGCAATCCTCCCAGGACACCTGCTCGACCGGATGGCTCTGCCGGCCATTGAAAAAGGACGGGTGGGTGCCCATGACGGCCGCCCATTGCGCCTGCGTCACCTCGTAGACCCCGAGGTAGAAAGGCTTGCTGAAGGTCACCTCATGCAGCCTTTCGTCGTTGTCCCGCCCCCGTTCGCCGGGCGGCGACCCCATCAGAAACGTGCCGGCGGGTATCTGCCGCATCCGCATGGTCACCTTTTCGGGACCGGGGATGGTAAGTTTCAGCTCGGCGCCTGCGGCGGAGACGCCCCCCGCCACGGCCGTGCCGTCCGACGCCTCCTCCTTGTCCGGCACCACTTCGCCGAACAGGGCGGCCGCCTGGGCGTTCCCCGTGTCCACGAATATCCGGGCAAACTTCTCCCGGAAGATCGCCTCGGCCGGAGTCCCGATGTCGAGCTGGATGGTCAGTTCCTCGGTGGCCAGCTTGCCGCCCAGGACTTCCTTGGTCTTCTTGGTGATGAACGCCATCGGGCGCTCGCCCCCCTGCAAGTTCACCCGGTCGATCTCGGCTAGAAATACCGGCACCTCGACAAAGCCGGCGACAAGGGTCAACCGTTCGAGGTCGGGCTTGCCGGTGAGCAGGTCGCCATTGGCCATAACGAACAGGCAGGTGCTCACCCCGGGCGCGGCGAAGGCGGACTCGCCCTCGGTCTGCTGCAGGAGAATCTGGCGCACCCGCTCCTTCCGAATCTGCATCTCCTCACCCGATTCGCCGACCCGGAAACGGATCACCCGGTCCATAATGATGCCGGTGTACCGGTTGAAATTGACGGTGACGATGGTCTCGGTATTCGCCTGCTCCCCCTCGAAGGACATTCCCGCGCACCGGCGCAGGGGGACTGCCAGCAGACCGTAGGGGGTGTTGATGGAGATCGTATCGTTCAGGACTTTGCCCCGCAGGACATCGTTGCTGCGGAAACAGACCACATCCTCGTTTTTCGGACGCTGCAGGCCGAAAACCGTGTGGACCGCAGGAGCCGCCGACTCGTCGCCGCCGACCAGGCAGCCAACAAGCACCAGCATGAAAACCCCCGCCGCCACACGTCCCATCACAACGTCCCTTTTCTCTTCAGCGTTCCTTTGTTTCCACCGGATTTGGCATAACCTTCGCATCCCGGAGAACTCGCTCTGAACAAAACGTGAAACCCCTCTCCGGGCTGGTTGGCACACCCAGTCGAACGAACGCAGGGAAGCCAAGACGACGCAGGGAATAGGAGGGACTTCTCAGGCAGGGACCACGGTGGAAGGGCAAAACCGGGAACTACAGAACAGCCAGTAGTTACAACAGTTAAGTGGTAGACAATATACCACCGGGCCACGGGTGCGCCACCCCCCCTCAATACACGACGAAAACAGGGATGTTTTATGCCGGCCCGCCAGGCCGACTGGCATGTCCCTGCAACGAATCAGCAGTCCCTATCGAGGACGGCGGCAAGCTGCCCGAGCACAGGCGCACAGGCGGCGGACCGGAGCGGATTGTCGGCCAGGAGCCGCCGGGCGGGTGTTTGGCTGATCCTGCCCGCGATGAAGAAAACGCAGGATGGGTGTTGACTTTGTCCGCCAACACATTAAGATTTCTTAACGTTAAGACTTCTTAATGCCATGTGCGCAGTGAATAGCTCCGCGCCTCTGCTCTCCTTCGGCGACTCTTTGGTGCTTGGGCTTCCTCTCCGAATCTCGCCATCCTTGCAACGGTATGAACTCGATGATCTTTTCCAGCCAAACTCGGGCCTCCCTGATCCTTGTTCTCCTCTCTGCCGGAATCATGGTTCTGCCCATTCCCCGTCCTGCGCGCGACCATGCCTGGCAACCGTCTGCCTGGCCGTCCTCCGGGGAAGCGCCGCCTTCCCCGGCCGACCTGCGCCCCGTCCGCGCGGCGTTGGCTTTCGCCCTGCCCGGCACCGCCAAAACGGCTTGGGGGATGTACCGCCTGCTCGTCGTGAAAACCCTCCTCTCGGCCAAGGCCGCCTATCTCTGGATTTGTGACAAGTCACTGACCACCGTCCACCGGAAAAGGAGACGGAACCTCACTCGGCAGAGGAAGGATAAGGAAGTCCTGCTGGCGGATGACGGGCTGTTTGTGAAACGAAGGAACTACTGCAAGCACTACTTTCTCCAGCCTTGGCGCCGCCTGCGCCCGTCGAAGTCCAGGCGGGAATTCAACCTGCTGTCCCACATGCGGGACATCGGCGTACCCTGCCCGGGCAATCTCGCCTTCCGCGAGGAACGAAACTGGCTCGGCCTGCTGAACTCTGGCGAACTGAGCATGGAACGGCTCGACCAGGCGGCGGATATCCGCCATCTCTGCCTGCTCGATGAATACGCTCCGATCATCCAGAACCCGGCATTCCGCCAGGGGCTGGTGGCCGAGGTGGCCAGGTGGGTCAAGCACATGCACGAGCAGCAGTTCTTCCACTTGAACCTGAACTTCCGGAACATCCTGGTCAACACCGCCCCCGCCTTCCCGGTGCAGGTGCATTTCATCGATGTCACCAGCGCGAAGACCAACCCCCTGCCGATTCGGGCATCCTACTTCCGGATGAAGGAGCTTGCCTTTCTCTACAAGGATGCGCGGAAGTGGTTCACCCCCCGCGAGATGGTGCGCTTCCTCCACCTCTATTTCGGTTGCCGCAGGCTTCCCCGGAAGACGCATCGCTTCACCCGCCTCCTGGTCGCCTATGCCCAGAAAAAATGGGGGGACCGCTCCTCGACGCTGTGAGCCGCCTCCGCCGCCCAGCCCGATTGTCAGCGGGCTCCGTCCTCGAGAACAGCGACGAGCTGGTTGAGGTAGGTCACCAAGGGGGCGAAACTGCGGGGATTGTCGAACAGCCGGGCGCCGGGACGGCCGCCGGACTGGTTCAGCCCGACATGGAGGATGGCACTGGGCTGGTGGTTGTAGAGATCGAATTCCCGGCCGCCGGGGCCGAAGACCATGAGGCCGCCGTACTGCCCTTCCGGCATGGCCTGCCGCCAGCGCAGACGGTAGTTCGGCCCCAGATCGGCGGGTAGGTCCAGTTCGGCCCCGATCAGGGCCTGGTCGCCATCCACCAACTGCAATCCCCCCGCACCCAGTTCAAGGCGCGAGCCGCCGGTCTCCGGCAAACGGGCACGCCAAGGCGACAGGTCCGCGACCTGGGCGAAATCGAAGTCCAGAACCGTTTCGACACCTCGCTCGGGCGTGAGCCGGTCCACCGCGAAACTCCGCACCGCGACCGTGCCGACCGAGGCCATGCCGCTCCACAGCCGCACCCAGGCGGCGGGGGTGCCGGTGAATTCCCCGTCCCAGGCCGTTTCGCCGTCAACCATGAACACCGCGCGGGAACCGCGCACGACGAGGGCGTAGTCGTGGACAACGCCCGGCCTGCCGCCGGCGACGCGGGCGGAACGCTTGCGCTCGCGGTCCGCCGTGTCGGTCTCGAACAGGGCGTTGCGGGCGAGCGTCTCCGCCCCGAACAGGGCATCCATGGCGCCGCGCGCCAGTTCGCGAAGCTCGCCCGCCTCCGGACCGTCCGCCTGGGCCAGTGCCCGCTCGTAGCCCAGGGCATACCAGGCGAAGTTTCGCGGCGAGGCCCCGCGCCAGTAGCGCGGGCTGAACTTGAAGGCGAACCGTCCCCGCTCGTCCCGCGCCTCCGCCAGCAGCCACGGCGCATGGCGGCGGAAGATGGCGGCGAGGCGCGGGTCCTCGGTCACCTGCTGCATGGCGTCCAGCCCCTTGTAGAGCTGATGGATCATGAAGGTGGTGCCGCGATGGGGCGGGTCCTCGGTGATGGGCGTGGCCCAGTTGCCCCTGCCGGGCACCTGGCAGCGCTCGACCCAGTCGAGCACCCGGTAGGCGGTTTCGAGGAAAACGGGGTCCTCGGTGGCCTCGTAGGCCACGATGCAGGTAAGCAGGGCGTTGCCCGCGTCGCGCTCCTCGCGCAGACCATAGAGCGGACGCCGCGCCTCCGCCTCGGCCTGCGGCCCGGCATGGCGGACGATGTAGCCGCCCAGCAGCAGCCCCGCATCGAGCCCCTGCCGTTCGCCGGTCAGGTAGTAGACTTGCAGCGGTCCCTGCGGCCAGCCCCCGTGGCCGAAATTCGGCCCCTCGACCTGGTGCCCCACCTCCATGGTGTGGGAGTGGGTATGGGAGCCGCCGGTGTTCCGCCCGTCCGGCGACCAGTGGATGATGTCCACGGGGACGAAATGGCGGGTGGCCTGATCGGCCCGTTCGAGCAGGTCCGCATTCCCGGTGCGGGCGAAGACGGAGAGGGCCGCGTGGCTGAAATCGTACTCCAGGTTGGTCCACATCCGCTCGGTGCCGGGGACATAGCCGCCGGGCTGGAACACGCAGCCGAAATCCTCGATTCCGAAACTGCTGCGTTCGGCGGCGATGAGGGCGAAGGCCCGGTCCACCTCCGCCTCGAACTCGGGATAGAGCGCGGGTTCGCGGCGGGGTTGCAGAGAGCCGAAGGCCCCGCTGCGACAGACGACATCCGCCGGGGCGACGGCGCGGAGCGGATGCAGGGTGCTGGCCAGCAGGCCGCGCCCGGCGGCGGGAGTCTCCGGGAAAACAATGCCGATGTGATGCGCCAGGGCCACGCCCTGATGCCAGGCAAAGGGCTCGCCGCCCGCAGGCAGAAGCCCCGCTTCGAGCCACGCCCCGCCCGTGCGGGGCGTAGCCGCCAGCCCCTTCGGAAAACGCTCGACGAACTCGCGGATGCCCAGGGCCACCGCGCGGTCGCCGACCGTCAGCCCGAGCCACCCCGGCAGCCGTTCGCCGCGCCATTCCGGCGTTTCGCCCGGACGACCGACATGCGCCTCGCCCACGAAGCTCTTCACCGTGCTCCCCTGCCCCCCCTGCCGGGCTTCCCAGCCCTGTTCCAGCGGGCGGACCAAGGCCCCGTCGGCCAAACCCTGGACGAGGGTCGGGCACTCCCCGGCCACCGGCAGGACCAGGACCGCCTCGCGCAAATCCTGCCTGCGGCCGGGGGCGCGGTTCACCAGCCAGAACTCCAGCGACAGCACCGGACGGTTCTGCTCGACCAGCAGACGTCCCTGCACTCCGACCGGCGGGCCGTCCCAGGCCACCGCGCCCGCAAACTCGATCAGCGAACCAAGCAGAGTCCGCTCGATTTCGCGGTAGGAATCGATCCGCAGAGGCACGGTGCGGGCGGGCTCGGTGCCAAGGGCAAGGCGGAGCATCGGCTCCCCCTCCCAGAGCGCAGCGCCATCCCCTTCATCGCCGTTCACCTGCACCGAGCGGATGAATCCCGGCCCCAGCGCCACGCACAGGCTCCCCGTCCGGATTTCTTCCTCCGCCGCCATCTCGCGGACGGGTGCCGGCGGCACGATGGGCTGCCCAGCAGGATCGGGGGACAGATGCAAGGCCATTTCCTGATTGGCGGCCACAGCGGCGCGGAAGCGCAGACGGAGCCATTTCACGCTGCCGTCCGGCCAGTGGACCAGAGGCGCGAGCTCGCAGGGAACCGGCTGGCCCGCCGAATCGTCCAGCCGCAGGCGGGCACCGCCGAATAGAGTCCCCCGCGCAAAGGGGACACCGGTGGTCACCGGCTCCCCCGTCCGTGCGATGCCCGAGCGTTCCGCAATCGTCAGAGGGATTTTGGCAAAGGCCGCTGCCGAGCGCAGGTTGCCCGCCTCCCGCGCCGCCGCGCGGGCGGCATGGACCCGCCCCGCCGCCGCCGCAACCGCCGCCTCGTCGTGGACCGGCAGCAGGCGGACATAGTCCGCGTACACCGGTCCCGGATTGTCCGGGTCCGCATGCCGGTGCGCCACTTGCAGCACCGTGTCGGGATCGATTTCGCGGATTCCCAGAAATGCTTCGTTCCCGCCCTCGATCCGGGTCCATTCGGTTCCGTCGAGACTGACGGCGGCGGGTCGGCGCGGGTCGCTCAGGTACACCCGATAGCGGCCCGGAACGATCCGGGCGAAGCGCAGGCGCAGGGGTTCGCCGCCGGGTTCGAGGTCCGATTTCAGCACGGTGTTGTTCGAGAATCCCCAGGGATTCACGCCCACGTCCGAGGTCACCCGCTCGGGCGTGACGAGCCGGATTCGCGCCCATTTCCCATCCCCGTCCGCATCCTGCTCGCTCGTCCCTTCCCCGGCCATGTCCTCGGCCTCGATGGCCAGGCCCACGCGGTTGCCGGGTTCGTGCAGGGTCGCGTGCAGGAGATTCACCCCGGTCCCGTAGGGCGAGGGCGGGGGATCGGCCTGCTCGACGGCGAGACTGTCGATCCACACCGTGCCGCCGCCCCAGACCCCTTCGAGGACCAGATAGGCAAGGGTCGGGCGCTCCCCGGTGACGAAAGTCGCCTCCCGGTCCGCGTAGCCCTGGGTGGCCCGTTCGTCGATGCGGGCGGGCGGCTGGGGGCTGGTCGAACGCAAGGACAAACGGACACCCACCACCCCGCTGGTGGCGCGCAGGCGCATCCGCAGGCGGTACGCAGTCCGGGCTTCGAGCCGCAGCGGGGGCGTGCAGACGAGAGTCCAGCGGCCCTGACGGCGGAAGTCGCTGTGCAGGGCCTTGCCGTTGCGGGCCGAGGCGTCGTCCACAATCTCCCACTCGGGATAGGCCCCGTCGCCGCGCCAGCGGGCGAGGCTCGCGGGATCGCCGAAATCCTCGGCCAGTTCCGCCATGGGTTGCGCACCCGCCGGAGGTAGCCAATGCACCGCGACCCGCGCCGTCTGAATCTCCCCCCGGCTGCGCATCCCGTTCCAGATGGCAACCCGGTCGGGCGGCAGGCCGGAATAGGTGGCGTTGACCACTTCCCGCCCGTCCACGGTCAGCGTCACCTTCGCGCCCTCGACCTCGATCCGGTATTCATGCCACTCCTCTTTGCTGCCGGTTTCGGGATAGAGTGTCTGACGAATGTCCTTGTTGTGGTTGTCCAGCTCGAACATGAGTCCCTTCCCGTCCCGGCCCTGCCCGAGACCAAGCTGGATGATGTTCCGGCCGCCGGCATAGACATAGAGACCGCCGTAGGCGCCCGCCTCGGCGCGCTGGCGCACCGTGATCACGCCTCCCGGCGACAGGGGCAGGCCGAAACCGGCCGCCAGGCTGCGCACGTTGCCATCCCCCCGCCCGGCCAGGGCCAGCACCCCGTCCGCCAGACGCACATCCTCCGCCACGCCCCGGTCCTGGACAAAGGGGCCGAGCCCATCCCGGAATTCCGCCTCGAACACGGTTTCCTGTCCGACCAGCAGACCGGCAAGGCAAACGGCGAACAGAGCGAACAGGTGGGCTTTCATCGGCTTCTCCCGACTACTGGTTATCGCGGTGGCTCGTCGTATACTCCCGCCAGAGCGCCTCCCGCTCATCCTTCGGAATCAGATGCCAGCGGACACCCCGGATCGCCCCCTCCAGCCCCGCCAGCATGCTCCGGCAGGGCGGGTCCTGCGGACGGATGCGCCGGATGCGTCCCGCCGCCGCGACCGCCCCCAGCTCCCGCAATTCCTGCGGCGTCGAGATGCCGGCGGCCACCAGCAGCCGCGCCACTTCCCTGCCGATGTTGGGCAGGTCCGCGAGGGTTTCGCCCCTGTCTGTCATACTCGCATCTCCGAACGGCACATGATCTGCAACAACGCCTACACAAGCATCCCAAACAGACGGATGCAAGACCCGCCCGGCCAACAATTCCCGGCCGACCGACTTGCAAGAGATTTTCCCCGCCGCTACATTCTTGATGTTTGCCTACCATTATTGATGTATGGAAGAAATCTCCGTGCCCTCCCCCGTCCGGAAACCCCTGAACCAATCGCTGGAAAACGCGCTCGATCTGCTCGAACTGTTGTCCCAGGGTCCGGCCCTGAAGTCCGGGGACATCGCCCGCGCCCTCGATTTGAAGCCGAACACGGCGAACAACATGCTGCGGACCCTGTTCCGCCGGGGGTATCTGACCCAGGACGAGCTGGGCCGCTACGCGCCCGGTCCCCAGTGCTTCTTTCTCGGGCACGGCCCCGCCCTGCTCGGCAGTCTCCGCCAACTGGCCCTGCCCGAGCTGCTCGAACTCTCCCGCGTCACCGGCGACAACGCCTTTCTGGGCCGCGAGGTGGACGGGCGGCTGTACATGATCGCCCACACCGAGGGGACCAACGTCATTCGGGTCTCCGAGCCCCAGCGCTGGCAGAACCAGCTCCACTGCTGCGCGGCGGGCAAGGTGTTCCTCGCCGAAAGGGGCCTGGCCTGGCTGCGCCGGGTGACCCAGGGCGAACCGCTGGAGAAACGCACGCCGAACACCCTGACCACCGACGCGGAACTCCAGCGAGAGATCGAGCGTATCCGCCGGGACGGCCATGTCCGCTGTATCAACGAGGGCATGAACGACATCTACGCCATCGGCGTGCCCGTGCGCCGGGGCAACGGCGAACTCATCGCCGCCCTGTCCCAGTCCTTCCCCACCTTTTTCGTCGAGCAAGGAAAAGTGGACGTGGAGGCGCGCCTCCGCCTGCTCCACCAGTATGCCGAACGCCTGTCCCGCTGTTTCGAACAACACATCCCGGAAGGATAACCCCATGCTGACCGCCGAAACCGTGAAGCGCTTCGCCCGCGAAAAGGGTGCCGACCTGGTCGGCATCGCCCCCATGAGCCGCTGGGAGGGCGCGCCGAAACAGATGGACCCGCGCTACATCATGCCCCGCGCCAAGTCCATGATCGTGCTCGCCTTCCGCATCTCGCGCGGCGATCTGCGCGGCATCGAGGAAGGCACCCTCTACACCACCTATTCCTCGATGGGCTACGCGGCGCTGAACCAGATTCTCGGCCCCATGGTCCTCTGGCAGCTCAGCCACTTCATCGAGGACCACGGCTACGAAACCGTCTCCATGCTCAACGCCAACGGCGGCGAGGCCATCAATCCGGTGACCGGCAACTTCCGCAAGAACTGGAGCGTGCCGGTGACCGAGGACCGCCCCTATCCCGACGTGCTCGTCCACTTCCGCCTCGCCGCCTATCTGGCCGGGCTGGGCGAAATCGGCTACAGCAAGGTCTTCCTCACCCCCGAATTCGGCCCCCGCCAGCGCTTCGCCCTGGCCCTCACCGAAGCCGAACTCGAACCCGACCCCATCTTCGAGGGCAAAATCTGCGACCGCTGCATGCTCTGCGCCAAACACTGTTCGACCGGGGCCATCAGCACCACCGAGACGGTGAAAACAACCGTGGCCGGGCACGAACTGGAATGGGGCAAGCTCAACCCGCTGGCCTGCGAGAAGGGCATCCAGGGCGGCTTCAACGGCGAGCGCAACCCCTTCCTGCAGGAGTATCCCCGCCGCTACGGCTACGGCCGCTCCATCGAGGGGGCATGCGGCTGCATCCGCGCCTGCATGGAGCACCTCGAAAAGAAGGGCATCCTCAAGAACCAGTTCAAGACCCCCTTCCGCGAGAAGAAGAACTGGCCCGACCTCGATCACTCCCAGCCCCGCACCCTCACTCCCGACATCGTCGAGAACTACGAGAAGACGGGCAAGATCGAGGATGCCGAGGCCTATATCACCTACAACAAGGTGGACAATTTCGGCACCGCCGGCAAGAAAGCCGCCCCCCCGAACGATCTGATCGACTGACGCATTCCCGTATCCCCGGCCCTTGCCCCAACCAAAGGAGAGAAGGCCATGAAGATCAACATCCACATGCTGGGTGCCATCTGCGGGTGCGCCGCCCTCGTCGCGGGGGGGCAGGACCAGGCGGCGCCCAGGCCCGCCACCTTCTTCGTCTCGCCTCAGGGCAACGACGTCTGGTCGGGAAAACTCCCCCAGCCCAACCAGGCCGGAAACGACGGCCCCTTCGCCAGCCTCGAACGCGCCCGCGACGAAATCCGGCGGCTCAAGGCCGAAAACGGGCTGCCGCCCGGCGGCGTGGTCGTGGAACTGACGGCGGGACGCCACGAGCGCCGCACGGTGTTCGCCCTCGCCGCCGAGGACTCCGGCACCGCCGAAGCCCCCGTGGTCTACCGGGGGCAGTCGGGAGCGGAAGTCGTCGTGACCGGCGGCATGGTCGTCGGGGGCTGGCAGCCGGTGGCGGACCCGGCCATGCTCGAACGCCTGCCCGCCGCCGCCCGCGGCCAGGTCGTCCAGACCGACCTCAAGGCGTTGGGTATCGACCAGTACGGCGACCTTGCCGTGGACCCCGCTTTTAATCTGCAACAGATGGTGGCGAAGGCGGACGCCCAGGGCGAGTACACCATCGGCAGCACCCCCCCCAAGGCCGGCGATTCCTCTCCCGAGCGGATCGAGCTGTTCTGCAACAACGAGCCGATGGACCTCGCCCGCGGTCCCAACGAGGACGAGGGCTATATCCGGATCGGGGAGACCCTCGGCGAGAATATCCGCGAGGTGCGCGGCTACAAGACCAGCATCGAGGGCATTTTCCACTACGAGGGGGACTACCCGAAGCGCTGGGCCGGGGAAAACGCCCCCTACGTCTGCGGTACCTGGGCGCGGGACTGGTCCGAGCAGCGCCACCGGATCGAAACCCACGATCTTGAGAATCGGGTTCTCGCCGTCGCCCCGCCCTATCACTACTACGGCTACGGCAAGGGCCAGTGGTTCTACGGGTTCAACCTCCTCGCTGAACTCGACCGCCCCGGCGAATGGTATCTGGACCGGGAGTCCGGCATTCTCTATTTCTGGCCACCCGTGCCCGTGGCCGGGGCGAAGACCGAAGTCTCGGTGGCCCCCGGCCTGGTGACCATGTCGGGGACCGCCCACGTCACCCTGCAGAACCTGCTTTTCGAGACGACCAGGGGAACCGCCATCACCATGACGGACGCGGAACACTGCCGGGTGGTCGGCTGCACCCTGCGCAATCTGGGCATCCATGCGGTCACCGTGGTGGGCGGCAAGGAGAACGGCGTCGTCGGCTGCGACATGTACGGCATGGGCGGCGGCGGCGTCTATCTCATCGGCGGCGACCGCCCCACCCTGACCCCGGCCGGCCATTTCGCCGAAAACAACCACATCCACCACTACGCCCGCTGGACCCGCATGTACCGTCCCGCCATCGTCCTCAGCGGAGTGGGCCTGCGCGCCTCCCACAACCTGATCCACGACGCCCCCCACGCCGCCATCATCTTCGGCGGCAACGAGCATCTCATCGAGTACAACGAAATCCACAGTGTCTGCCACAGCTCGAACGACGCCGGCGCGCTCTACATCGGGCGGGACTGGACCACCCGCGGCCATGTCATCCAGTACAATTATTTCCACCACATCGCCGGGCGCGACGGGCGCGAGTGCCGCACCATCTACCTCGACGACTCCTTCGCCGCCGCCACTATCCGCGGCAACATCTTCTTCAAGACCCCCTTCTCGGTCTTCATCGGCGGCGGGCGCGACAACCTGATCGAGAACAACATCTTCATCGACTGCTGGAAGGCCATGCAGATCGACGCGCGCGGCCTGACCTGGCAGATTCCCCATCTGGACGGCCGCATCAAGGAGGCCACCGAGAAGGGAACCCTGCGCGGCATCCGTTTCCGCGAACCGCCCTACAGCACCCGCTATCCCCAACTGCTCACCCTGCTCGACGACGAGCCCTACAAGCCCAAGGGCAATGTCATCCGCCGGAACATCTTCTGGCCCGGCAACTGGGAAAACCTCCGGCGCATGCAGCAGCTCAAGCCCGGCAGCCCGGCCCCCGACGAGAACTGGTGGGACGCCATCTATCCCCAAATCCGCGAGCTGGTGAAGATGGAGGACAACCTCATCAACATCGATCCGGGATTCGCGGACGAGCAGGCGGGCGACTTCCGGCTCCGCGACGATTCCCCGGCGCTGGCCCTCGGCTTCGAGCCCATCCCCGTCGGGAAAATCGGCCTCCATCAGGACGGGAACCGCGCCTCCTGGCCCCCCGTCCATGCCCCCCGTCCCCTGCCCATTCCCCAAGGTGTCCGGCAAGTCCACTAGCCTTATCCCCAAATCGAGGAGTCAGAACATGGGTATCAAACTCGGTCTCTGTGGTGTCGGCCAGTTCGGCAGCGCCTTCGTCTCCCTGTTCAAATCCCATCCCGGTGTGGACGAGGTCTATCTGGCGGACCTCGTTCGCGATCGCGCCACCACGCGGGCGGCGGAAAATGGCATCGCCAAGACCTTCGGCTCCCTGGACGAGCTGTGCAAGAGCGACTGCGACGCCATCGCCCTCTTCACCCAGCGCTGGATGCATGGTCCCATGGCGGTCCAGGCCCTCAAGGCGGGCAAACATGTCTACAGCGCCGTCCCCGCCGCCATAACGCTTGAGGAGCTGGAGGAACTGGTCAAGACGGTCGAGGAGACCGGCCTGATCTACATGCTCGGCGAAACCAGCTACTACCGCTCGCAGACCACCTTCTGCCGCAACGCCTTCGCCGAAGGAAAGTTCGGCGAGTTCGTCTACGGCGAGGGCCAGTACCACCACGACATGGCCCACTTCTACAAGTCCTACATGTACAGCGGCAAGGACCAGTGGAAGGCCACCGCCAGTTGCCCGCCCATGCTCTACCCCACCCACTCGACCGCCTTCATCCTCTCGGTCACCTTCCGCCGCATGACCGAGGTGAGCTGCTTCGGCTATGTGGACCACCACGTCGATGGCGTCTTCGATCCGAACCTGAGCCTCTGGGGCAATGTCTTCAGCAACGAGTCGGCGCTGTTCCGCACCTCCGACGGCGGCATGGCGCGGGTGAACGAGTTCCGCCGCACCGCCCACAGCATGATGGACCGCATGACCATCACCGGAACCCACGGCTGCTATCAGGAGCAGCCGCGCGAACGGGAGGGGCTCCTCTCCA